>CABQCM010000209.1 GCA_902462665.1 uncultured Oscillospiraceae bacterium
ATGGCCTACACCTTTAAGGCTGCGCTGGGCGAGGATGTGGCCGATTCCATCTGCGAGTCCGATAAGCTGGAGCTGGCCCGTGAAATCGTGAAGTCGGCCGCGGCCAAGAACGTCAAGTTTATGCTTCCGAAGGACAGCCGCGTTGGCGACAAGTACGATCCCAACTGCGATATGCGCATCGCGCTGGAGCAAGACGGCGTGCCCAAGGGATATATGGGTCTGGATATCGGCCCGGCGACCGAGGAGTATTTCGCGCAGGAGCTGAAAAACGCCGGCACTGTCATCTGGTTCGGTGGCCAAAGCCATCGCAGAGTCGGGGGCGGTTTCGATTATCGGCGGCGGCGATTCGGCCGCGGCGGTGGAGAAGCTGGGCTATGCCGATAAGATGACCCACATTTCCACCGGCGGCGGCGCTTCGCTTGAGTTCCTCGAGGGCCTGGAGCTGCCCGGTATCGCGGCGCTGAACGATAAATAATTCTTTTTTCAGGGAGGCGTGAGAATATGGCGCGTTATTACAAGCAATTTCCTTTGTCTATGAGCGAAGAGCAGGCGAAGGGCATTATTCAAAACTTCCTGGATCTCAATGGTTTCGTGCCTTACGAGCAGAAGGGAGAGCCTTGCTTCAAAAAGGGAAGCGGCTTTTTGACCGCACCCCAGTTTCTGAAAATCAGCTTGGGCGGCGGCGTGGTCGTCGTCGAAGCGTGGCTTCGGTATGTTCTTCTCCCCGGCGTGTATTTCGGTGAAATGGGGCTGACCGGTTTTTATGGCTGGGCTATTAAAAAGGCCCTGCAATCCAAGGTGAATGCGCTGGAGACGTCCTTGGGCTTTGTTCCCGGCGTGACCCCTTGTCTCCAACCCGGCGCGCCCGTTCCCGCCGCTGTGCCGGCACCGGCGCCGGTTGCCGCCCCTCAAAGCGCCATGCGGGCTTGCCCCCAGTGCGGTGAGCAACTGCCGGCGGGGGATGAATTCTGCGGTCGTTGCGGCGCGTCCATGAATCAGCCGGAACCGGCTCAGACCTCAAAATAAAAAGTCTCATAGCGTGGAATCGTTTTCACATGCCGTTTTTGCGCTTTCACCGCCCAACGGCGGCAGCTTCGGTTTGACCGAAACCGGCGCAGATTTCGAACGAAAGGGAAACCTTTGCAAGGCAAAGGCATGGTAATTACTATGAAGAAACAATGCCGCCGCGCAGTCATTGCCGGCAACTGGAAAATGAACAAAACCCCGGCCGAGACAGCCGAGCTCATCGCGCAGATGAAGCCCCTGGTTCAAGACGCCGGATGTTCGGTTGTGCTGTGCACGCCTTATGTTGATTTGTGCGCCGCTCTCGACGCGGCCAAAGGCTCCAACATTGAAATCGGCGCGCAAAACTGCCATTGGGCCGAAAAGGGCGCTTTTACCGGCGAGGTTTCGGCGCAGATGCTCGCGGCCATGCAGGTGCCTTACGTCATTGTCGGCCACAGCGAGCGCCGCACCTATTTCGGCGACAGCGACGTTACCGTGCGCGACCGCTTGCGCGCTGCCCTCAACGAGGGGCTGTGCGGTATCCTCTGCGTGGGGGAAACCCTGGAGCAGCGGGAGCAGGGCATCACTTCGGAACTGGTGGCCATGCAGGTCAAGGTTGCGCTTCAGGGCGTGACGGCTGAGGAGCTAAAACGGGTCATCGTTGCCTATGAGCCGGTTTGGGCCATCGGCACCGGCAAAACCGCCACGGCAGAGCAGGCCAACGAGGTCTGCGCGCTCATTCGCTCGACCGTTGCCTCCCTTTACGGCGAGGCGGCTGCCGAAGGTCTCACCATCCAGTACGGTGGCTCGATGAACGCGGCCAACGCCGCCGAGCTGCTTGCCCAGCCGGATGTGGACGGCGGCTTAATCGGCGGCGCATCCCTCAAAGCAGAGGATTTTGCCGTTATTGTGCGCGCCGCTACCGAGGGCTGATTTTAGCCTCGATTCCGGCGGCGCGGCCAGCCGGAATTTCCATACGACGCAGCTTGCAAGGCCGCCTGCCTGATTCGGGCGGCCTTGCGTTGTTTTCGACGGGCATTTGACAGGCGCTGTCTGTGGATGGACTGGGAGCCAATGCCCCCTTTTGGCACCCGGATGGAACGGCGCAAGTGATTCGGAAGAAGGAAGCCGCCTTTCGTATTTGGAAAATGGGGGACAGGGGAAATACGTCGTCCTGCGTGGCGGCATGAGTTTTCCGTCGGTGGGGCACACTGTTAGAAAGAAAACAAATTGTCTTGTGTCCGGCGGTTCGTTCCATTCTGCGCAATAGAAAGGAAGAAATTTATGAAAAAACCATTGGTTCTTACCATTCTCGACGGCTTTGGCCTGGATCCCCACACCGAGGGGAACGCCATCAAAGCGGCCCAGCCGAGCAATTTTTATCGTTTGTGGGAAAACTGTCCCCACACCCAAATCGGCGCGTCCGGTATGGACGTAGGATTGCCTGACGGCCAGATGGGCAACAGCGAGGTAGGCCACACCAACATCGGCGCCGGGCGGGTGGTTTATCAGGAATTAACCCGCATTACCAAGTCAATTCAAGATGGGGACTTTTTCAAAAACGACGTGCTGAAAGGCGCGATGGACAACTGCAAAAAGAACGGCGCTGCTCTGCATTTGCTGGGTCTTTTGTCCGACGGCGGTGTGCACAGCCATCAGGAGCATCTTTTCGCCCTGCTGAAAATGGCCAAGGAACAGGGAATTGAGAAGGTTTATATTCACGCCCTGCTCGACGGGCGCGACGTTCCCCCCACCTCCGGCAAGGGATATCTGGAGCAATTGCAGCAAGCCATTCGGGAGATTGGCGTGGGAACCATTGCTACGATCGCTGGACGGTACTACGGCATGGATCGCGATACCCAGTGGGGGCGCGTGGAAAAGGAATACGCCGCCATCGTTTACGGCCAAGGGCCTCAGGCGGCCGACCCGGTCGCAGCGGTGGAGGAATCCTATGCTACCCGCGACGAGGATGGCAAGTACCTCACCGACGAGTTTGTTATTCCGACCGTATGCGCCGGCGCGGCGCCGCTGCAAGCGAACGATTCGCTGATTTTCTTTAATTTCCGCCCCGACCGTGCACGGGAGCTGACCCGTGCGCTGGTCGATCCCGATTTCACCGGTTTTGAGCGCCAGCAGGGATGTTTCCCCCTTTATTTTGTCTGCATGACCGAGTACGACGCCACCATGCCCAACGTCCATGTGGCGTTTGCACCGAAGGAATTGACTATGACTATGGGCGAGACCCTCAGCCGGCATGGCAAGACGCAGCTTCGTATTGCCGAGACGACCAAATACGCTCACGTTACCTTTTTCTTTAATGGCGGCGAAGAGGTGAAATTTGAAGGTGAGGATCGCATTTTAATTCCCACCCCCGACGTCAATACCTTTGATCTCAAGCCCGAGATGAGCGCCTATGAGGTTTGCGACGCGGTTACGGAGGCCATTCTCAGCGGAAAATACGATGTGGTCATTCTCAACTTTGCCAACTGCGATATGGTCGGTCACACGGGTGTGTTTGACGCGGCGGTATCTGCGGTCAAAGCGGTGGACGAATGCTTGGGCCGGGTATCCGACGCTGTGGCAAAAATGGACGGCGTGCTGTTGGTGACCGCCGACCATGGAAACGCCGACCGGATGGTGGACACCGACGGTTCGCCCTTTACCGCGCATACCACCAATCCCGTGCCTTTTGTGGTGCAGGGCTATGACTGCAAGCTACGCGAGGGTGGCCGCCTGGCCGATATCAGCCCGACCATGCTGGAAATCCTCGGTTTGCCCCAGCCTGCCGAAATGGACGGAACCAGCCTGATTGCAAAATAAATTTCTTGTTAAACCCC
>CABQCM010000210.1 GCA_902462665.1 uncultured Oscillospiraceae bacterium
TGACGCTGGTGGATGAGGTGATCATTGTAGTGTCTCTGCTGCTTGGTTTCCGTCTTTCGGAATTTCGGTGGCTTCGTATTACCGCAGCCTGTCTCTTGGGAATTCTAGTTGTATTAAGCGTTTTCTTAACGATTCCCACACGACAAAAGGTGGTCACGGTTGTAGACGACAGCGGCCCTCGCACTTTGGTCATTCAGCAAAATAGTTGGGCGCTCGGCACGGATAATCGCTTATTTGTTCAGGTCAATCCCCTGTTCGTGCGTTCTCTGAATAAGAACCTGATTACCACGACTTCCGCCACCCCATTCTCGAACGGAGACTACACCTTGGAATGGACGGACGATACCGTTACCATTCATTATAAAGAGGGAACCAGCGAGAACTCGGTATGGTCTACCGCCGTGGTACAGTTACCTTAAACTTGCAAAAAAGCCGCAAAGGAAATTTCCTTTGCGGCTTTTTTATAACCATCGCTTTACAACCCCAATAGCAGGGCGGCAATTTGAAAGTAGATCACCAGCGACAAAGCATCCACAATGGTGGTGATAAAAGGGCTGGCCATGACGGCGGGATCAAAGCCAATTTTTTTGGAAAGAATCGGCAAAGAACTCCCTACTACCTTAGCAAAAAAGACCGTAATAATCAAGGTGAGGGAAACCACCAATGCTACCCATATCCCCACGCGATCCAGCCACAAAAGCTTGCAAAACGTGGCGGCGGATAAGGTGATCCCGCACAGCAGCGCGACTCGTATCTCTTTCCATACAACACGGGGAAGGTCGCGAAACTCAATTTCATTAAGAGATAATCCACGGATGATGGTCACCGACGCTTGGCTTCCCGAGTTGCCGCCCGTATCCATGAGCATAGGGATGAAAGCGGTCAGCACCACCTGCGCGGCCAGCGCATCCTCAAAAGAGGTAATAATGATACCGGTAAAGGTAGCCGATACCATCAGCAAAAGCAGCCAGGGAATTCGCTTTCGCCAGGTTTCAAACACGCCGGTTTTGAGATAAGGCTTATCCGACGGCGTGATAGCGGCCATGATCTCAATATCCTCGGTAGCCTCTTCCTGCATAACATCCATCGCGTCGTCTACCGTAACGATACCGACCAGACGATTTTCCCGATCCACCACCGGCAGGGCCAGCAAATCATATTTATTGAGAATTTGAGCGACCTCTTCCTGGTCGTCCAGCGTATGGACGGAGATCACATTTTGTTCCATGATATCGCCGATGACTTCTTTATCCTCAGCGAACAGAAGGGTTCGTATAGACACCGAGCCAATCAGAGTACGGTTGGGTTCGGTTACGTAGCAGGTGTAAATCGTTTCCTTATCCACCCCAGTGCGGCGAATGCGTTTGATGGCCTCCTCTACCGTCATGGTGGAACGCAGGTTGACGTATTCGGTAGTCATCAAGCTTCCGGCGCTGTCCTCGGGATAGTTAAGAATCTCGTTGATCATCTTACGCATGTCAGGATCGGCTTGACGCAGGATGCGCATCACCACATTGGCTGGCATCTCCTCCACCAAATCGACCGCGTCGTCGACATATAACTCGTCGATGACCTCCTTGAGCTCATTGTCGCTGAACCCGGTAATCAGCATTTCTTCCGCGTCCTCATCCATCTCAACAAAGGTTTCGGCCGCCAGTTCCTTTGGCAGCAGGCGAAACAGCATGGGCAGCCGCGCCTGCGGCAGGTCATCGAACAAGGCCGCGATATCAACCGGATTCATCGTAATGAGAATATCGCGTAAGGCAGTATACTTCTTCTCCTCGAGCAGAGCTAGAATGGTCTTGTCCAACGTAATCGTATTTTTTTTCTCCATAAGCCGCACTCCTTACTTCCAAAATGAGTAGGACGTCCATCCGGCGGACGAAGCCCTTGGCTCCGTTCGCCCGGCCTATGGGCGCGAATTCAAAATCAGCACGGGAAATAAGACGCCTTTGACCAGCGCCCATCACCGAGCCTGCATCGACTTCGGCCCACAGACGTGCCGCTGCTACTTCCTGCGTCCATTCCCGTTCACCTCTCTTTATTCTGAGATTGCAGTTTCAAACGATACTACACATGGAAAATATCATTTATGTACTTTATTATTGTATCTGCTTTGTCTGTTGAATGCAAGACAAAAAATAGACAAACTTCTTGTCCATCTCTGCGTCAATATATTCTAAAATCACGGGTTTGCACCTCAAACGCGCCGTTTTGGGCGATTTTTTTCAGATTATGGTGGTCTCACGCTGTTTTCCCGCTCCACACTTCCCCGCTTGCATTCGCAAAGCAGCTAGAAACGGTTGACAATTTCAACGATTCCTGATACTATGAAGGCGAAATGGAGGGAGTTTTTATGATACTTCAAAAGCCAAAACGTATTTTATCCATCCTTCTGGCTTTGGTGATGAGCGCCACTGCCCTGCCCTGGGGCTGGACAGCCTTTGCCGAAGAATTAGTCCAGACGCAGCTGACCAATTTGCCGACATTGTACATCACGCTCGATAACGGCGCTCAACAGGAGGAGATTACCAAGGACGGCGAACGTCTGCCCGGCGTAGTCAACTTGGCCGCCGAAGGATTTGACCCTATTATTAACGCTCCCATTACCATTAAGGGGCGCGGTAATTCTACCTGGGGACTGCCCAAAAAGCCGTATCAGATTAAATTTGAGGAAAAGACCGATATGCTGGGTATGGGCAAGGCCAAAAAATGGATTCTGTTGGCCAATTATTGGGATAAAACCCTAATGCGCAATTACGCCGCCTACAATCTTGCCCGACATATGGGATTGGCCTACACTCCGGAAACGCGTTTTGTGGATGTGGTTATCAATGGGGAATACCAGGGAAATTATCTGCTAACAGAAAAAGTAGAATTGGGCAAAGAACGCATCAACGAAAAGGAAGAAAACGGCGGCGTTTTGTTTGAGCTGGAGGTGCAGATTCGCCATCTTGCCGACGGCTGCGCCACCTGTGTGGTGACCAACGACGGAGTGCACGCCATGGTTAAAGAGCCGGAAGTGGATACCGCAGCCGAGCAAGCTGATCTCAATGCTGAATGCCTGCAGTACCTCAACGGTATTGAGGATAAGCTTACCCAAGGCTACGATGTTTACTCACAGTATATTGATGTTCCATCCTTTATCGACTGGTATATTGTCAACGAGCTGGCCAAAAATTTCGACGCAGCTTTCTGGACCAGCACCTATTGTTATCGCTCGGAGGACGGTATCCTGCACATGGGGCCGGTATGGGATGTCGACGTCTGCTTCGGGAACCAGGATGTCACTTACCCAGAATCCATCGACAACGGCCTATATCCTTATAATTACCGCGCTGACAAGGGCGCGTGGTACCGCACGCTGTTTCAGGATGCGGCCTTTGTGGAGCTACTCAAAGCTCGGTGGAACGAGTTGCTCAACGAAGGATATTTTCGCGACATGCTCGATGATATCGACCAGACGGCAAAGTATCTCGCCGCCTCTCAGGCAAAAGACCTCGAACGCTGGCCGGACGCCATGCAGGTAACCGAAGTTCGAGGCAAGGGAACGCCGTATTTTACCTACGCGAAGGAGGTCGAATATTTTAAGAATTATATCATCGAGCGTATCGACTGGCTTCACACCCAATGGGGACCGCAGATGCAATACAGCAACCGGCTGTACGACAATATTCTATTGGATGAAACGGCGGGCAGTGAGTTCTATGCGACCGTGGGCGACGTCGATTCCTCGGGCGGTTTGCGCTGGGATTATCAGGATTGGGCTTCCCCCAATGCTCCGCTGGGGATGTTGATGGGCTTTCAATCCGATGCGCTACCAGCCGGCGAATATTATTA
>CABQCM010000211.1 GCA_902462665.1 uncultured Oscillospiraceae bacterium
GTAGATAGAGCCCTCTATGGTCAAACGAGCCTCGTGCGCCTGAATGGAGAAGTTGCACACCCGCACCAACAGGCCCGACTCATCCTCGAGCATCTTGAACGCGGTGACGGAGACACCGTCGCCCTCCAGCGCCATGGCCGAACGGCCGCTTTCGATGGTGATTCCCTCGTGCGGATCGGGGAGCACGAAAACCTCGGCCAGGTTGGTGTCCTGCACGGCGCAACGTCCGCCCGAAAGCTTGCTCTTGTCAATTGCGCCGTAATCGGAAACCAGCGGGTTGCGGAACAGCTTGGCTTTGAGAGGTAGGTTGGCTTCAATCGGGCAACCGTTGTAGGAGGCAAGACCGAACTCGCCCGCCAGCGGGCGCAGGCACTGATTCTCCGGGCAGCTCCAGGTATCGGTGCGGCGAGTCTTGGAGCCGTCGATGATGCCGGTAGAACGCACCAGAGTAAAGGCCAAAGTCTCTCCATCGGGCAGAAGCTCATACTCCATGTTGCCCTTGGTATAAACCACAACCCCTTTCCCCTCCTGCAAAAAGACGCTGGCGAAAGAAGTGCTCGGATGCACCGGGGACATCGTATCGGGATAGTTCTGATCGGGACCGTTGCGGATGATATCATAGGGGATATCGGCATAGCTGCATTCGCTCTTCAGCCCAGTCTTGACCAGCAGGCGCAGACGGTGATCCATCGAGCGATTTTCAAAGGCATAGGAAAGCCGGAAGGTGTCGCTCCCGGCGTCCGCCGTGATCGTAATCGCCACGTCAAAGGTCTCTGTACGGTCGCTACGGCGGTCGGCTGGGATGTCAAACTCGGCCGGCAGACGCATCTCATTGTGAATGCAAACGCTGCGGCGCAGCTCGTTCCACTCAACCACCTCAGCCGAGCGAACCATGGCGTCGGAATAAATAGCCGGTTCATCCACTGGATGATAGGTGTAAGCATTGCCAGTGTCTGCCGTATCCTCCAGCAGCAGGCAATCCTCGACCATGCGGCCGTCGTTGGCGTATTTGGCGTCGACACGGCCGTCCTTGTGCACCGTCAGGGTCAAATCCCCCGCCGTCAGCTCCACCGAGCTGGCGATGGCCGTCTCACACGCAGGCAGCAGCTCCACGTCGCCCTGTGCCGGACGAACCAGGAACGCCTTTACCGACATGGCCGGCACCTCGCTGACGTTCAACAATACCGTGTATTCCGTCACATCAATGTTACCGGGAAGGTTAATGGGGGTAAATATGTTGAGAATTCTTGCATTTTTGGCCAACACCAGATAATCCACGCGGCTGCCTTGATCGTCAAAAATCTCAAAGTTGCCGATTCCGTCGGCCTCAGGGAAGAGTATCTTAGCCTCGACCAGGCCGCTGCGCGCCGCCTCAGTAGTATTGAACACCGTCAGGATATAATCCTTCTGCGTCGCGCCCTTGGGCATCATATGGTCGGTAAAGAGCTTCATGCCGCGGCCAAACAGATTGTCGGTATAATCCTTCAGACGGGCGTAGTTATCCTCCATATGGGCGTGCACGGGGTCGCAGCTACAGCCGCAGATGGAGTCGTGCGGATGATTCTGAATGAGCTTTTTCCAGAAATATTTTATATAATCGCTGGGATAGCTGCCGCTCAGCCCCATTTGCTCAGCCATGGCATACAGCGGCTCGAGGCGGCATTCCAATGCGTTTTGCGCCTCGGTGTTGGCCTGCTTGAGATAGACGCGGGAGGACAGCGTTCCCTGCAGCACCTCATAATCGCCGCCCATGCGCAGCTCGCCCGAGTGGGTTTCCAGCGCGACCTGATTGTCCTCAATGTATTTGCGCACGTCCTTGCAGTAGTCGTCCATCCGGTACTGCTAGATGACCTTGCCTTCCGCCAGGCGCTGCTGCACCTGCTCGAGGATGGGCAGCAGATTATCCTGCGCCTCCAGGTGGTCCACTCCGTTCATCAAAAGCAGATAGGGGGTTACCGCCCAGCCCTCAAACTGCTCTTCGCACAGTTCGGCCAGGCGCACTGCCTTGTCGATATCCTCGGAAAAACGCTGGGCGTTGTTGTACCAGTAGGACATGTGGATGGCCAGCATCTTGGAGCCGTCCGCGCCCTCCCAAATAAACTCGGGCGCCATGCGTACGCGTTCGCGGCTGCCGTCCTCCTTTTTGACCATCTTGGCAAGGCCGCGGCCAAAAATAAAGGTGTCCATACCAAACTGATTGAAAATCTGGGGAAGCTGTGAAATGTTACCAAACTGGTCGGGCGCATAAGCGACCATGGTAGAATCGCCAAATTGCTCGGCCAGCGCAATGCCGGAGAGCAGGTTACGCACGGTCGATTCACCCGAAGTCAGGTAAAAGTCATTTTGAACGTACCAGGGGCCGATGAGCAGCCGCCCCTCCTGTACACGCTGCCGGATTTCGTCTCTCTTGTGCGGTCGGATTTCCAGATAATCCTCCAGCACAATGGTTTGTGCGTCCAGATGAAAAATGTATTCCGGATACTTATTGAGCGTCTCCAGGCAGCGATCCATCAGATCGACCAGCCGGACTCGCATTCCCTCAAGCGACATGTACCATTCCCGATCCCAGTGGGTGTGGGAAATTACTGCAAAAACCTTCACTGCCAATCATCCTTTCCGTTCCAGCGGAATTTGCTTTATTTGTATCACATAATGACATAAAAAGCAAGACCAATTTATGATAATTTCAATGTTTTTTTGTTTTGACGCTCCAATGCATTCTAGCCACTCGCTTTTCATGAACAAATAACCGTAAAAACGCCGCCGGACCAAAATCCAGCGGCGTACGAATGCAGAACACCCGGCGTATTTTATAAAAAGTATTGTGAAACCATGCGTCAAGCCGCAGAAACACCTTGTCGGCATGAATTGACTTTTCACCGTTTCAACCATCCGTAGGAGCTTCTTATTTGACCACAATATTGACCAGCTTGCCGGGAACATACAGCTCTTTGACCACCTGCTTGCCCTCCATTGACTGGGCTACCCGTTCGTCGGCCTTCGCAGCGGCAATCGCGTCGGGCGCGGCAATGTCGGCCGCTACCGTGATGCGCGAACGCAGCTTTCCATTGACCTGCACGGCGATTTCCACCTCGCTGCGTCGGCATTTCTCCTCATCATAGGAAGGCCACGCGGCCAGGCTGCACAGCCCGCCGGTACCGTAAATCTGCCACAGTTCCTCGGCAATATGAGGAGCAAAGGGACAAACCAGCAGAATCAGCACCCGATATTCGTCTCGTGTAATGCTGCCGCTCTTTTCAATCTCATTGAGCAGCGCCATAAGAGAGGCTATGGCGGTGTTAAATTTCATCTCCTCAATATCCCCAGTCACCTTTTTCACGGTGCGGTGGAAGGACGCCTCCATAGCGGGGCGCATTGCATCGCCCGAAACGATGTTCTGCAAAGCCCACACACGGTCGAGGAACCGCTTGCAGCCCTTGATGGAGGAAGTAGACCAGGGAGCCGACTTTTCAAAATCGCCAATAAACATTTCATACAGACGCATGGTATCCGCGCCGTACTGAGCAACCACGTCGTCAGGGTTGACCACATTGCCGCGGGATTTGGACATCTTTTCCCCGTTTTCGCCCAAAATCATCCCATGGCTCGTGCGCTTGGCATAAGGCTCGCTGGTGGGTACTACCCCAATATCGTAAAGGAATTTATGCCAGAACCGGCTGTACAGCAGATGCAGGGTGGTATGCTCCATACCGCCGTTGTACCAATCGACCTGATTCCAGTAATCGAGCGCCTCTTTGGAG
>CABQCM010000212.1 GCA_902462665.1 uncultured Oscillospiraceae bacterium
CATAGGCTTTGTTGAGCTCCTCAATGGTCGGGTATTTGCTGCGTAGCCACTCGCCGAAATTCTGCTCGGTGCGTGAGCCGAAGTTATACCGCAGACCGATGTCCACCCGCATCCAGCCACGGGTATCCTCGGTGGTCAGGGGGATGGTGCCGTCGCCACCCTGCCAGAACATGTCGCCATAGCGCTGGTAGGTATAGTTGGCGCAGTAGGCATTGGCCCGGTCAAGCTTGGGATCCGACCAACCGACTTTGCTGGCGTTGATGTTGGTGCCGCCAATCGCCGATGCAAACCCGCTGGCGTTGTTATAAGGATATGAGGTGTAGCCCTCGAGCTTGAAGCCCATGAGCCGGGCGACGTCCATCATAAATTTATTGGCGTCCATCGCGTATTGGCTCGGGTCGCGGCTGGTGTCGTAACCAAAAGCAATGGTGTTGGACAGGTAGTTGACCCCGGCTTCCTTCATATCGGTCAAATCGTTGATGATGGTATTGGCGCAATCGGGACCGCGCGCCACATTGGAGCGCATATCAGCCATAGTCTGGGCGGCGATGAGGGGGGTGCGGGTGCCGTCCTCCTTGACCACATAGTTGTCGTTTTCCTCATTGAGATAGACCTTAATAGAATCGGTCTCGACGTTGACGGGAATGCGCACGGTGGTCAGGTTATCGTTATCGCCGGTAATTACCTTGAGCACGATTTCCTTCGTCCAGGGAGCGGGCTGCACATACATGGTGCCTTTCACCGGCTCGGCGCAGTAAGCAATGGTTTCGTAGGAGCTCATGAATTCCTCATAAGTACGCAGCCAGTTGTTGCGGGAAAGGGGATGGATCCCCTCCTTGACCACGGGGTTGGGCTCGGTGATTTCCCCGGTGTCGTCGACAATGAAATCAAAGCTGGAGGCGGAGGCCAGATAGCCATGCCAGATGGTGGACTGCCAATTCGGCCTGCCATCGCGCTCGGTGCGCACCAGGCAGTTGATAATAACGCGATATTCTCCCTTTTCACGATAGGTGCGATTGACAAAGTTGACGTACATTTCCCCCGTCTCGCCGGGATAGAAATAGTCGTATACCCGCTCGAACAGGTTTTCGGTATCGCAGACTTTATCCCATCCGCCGTCGGCATTCTTTTTAAGAAGCACGGGCTGGAAGCAGAAGGTGCCGTTTCCATCTCCGTCAAGGATGGTGTTCCCCACATTTTTGTAGGTGAATTTCAACCAGGTCAAATCCTTGGCTTTGATGTTGCCCGAACGCTTGAGCTCATCCGCGTCGAAGGAGGGATACTGTGTTCCCTGCTTATCGGGATTACGGCCCGACAGGTTGGGCTTATAGGCGCTGTTCCACGAGGCTGTCACATAGCCGTCGTAGGTGATGTCCACATCGACGACGCCCGGGACATTCAGGTCATAATATTCGTTGTCGTCCATGCGTCCGGCTTCTTCAAAGGCCACGGCTTCCAGGTACAGCGGAATATCTCCGTTTCCCTGCGCGGTATAGGTGATGGGCACCGCGTCGTAGGCGGTAATGTCCGTGGGAATGGAATAATCAATCTTGTAGCCGTCGACCTCCAGCGTGCCGGTGGTTTGTCTGGCGCTGTTGTACTTATGCAGGGTTCCCGTCTTTTTGGCCTCGGCCGAGATGGGGTTGTAAATCATCCTTCCATTGTCGTCCAGCTCGTACTGGGCCACGTCGGAAGCCTCGCTAGTTCCACCCAGCTTGTCGATGACTTCTTTGGAATCGTCGATGTTGCTGATGGTCTGCACCTCGGTAAAATCCGAGCCGTCGACGCCGTAGTAGAGATCAAAATTCACTTTGCCATCCCCTTTGTTGGCGAACTGGGTAATTAGCCCAACCGAACGCTGTAAAATCAGCAGCGCGTCGGTCGCGTCAATTTTGCCGTCGGCATTGACCTCGGCCATGGATTTTTCCTCAGCAGATAAGACCCGTAAGGCCACCGAGGATTGCAGTGCGAGCAGCGCGTCGGCCGCGTCGATTCTGCCGTCGCTGTTGATGTCGCCCATTACCAATGTGGAAGCGATACCCACCGGATAAGAGCATACCAGCACGGCTATCGCCAACAGAATGGATAATAAGCATTTTCTGGATGATTTCATACGATTTCCTCCTCCTTTTTAGTATAAAATCCAAAACAATTATCTTGGCTCATGGTATCATGAGAACGCAAACAAGTCAAACATTTTATTTGAAATATCTACATTTTTGCATAATTTAAATTTGTTTTTGCCTACTTTTCCATCTTCGCTTATGGTATGATAAAAAAACAAATCCGTTGAATACAATCGTCTTTCAGCATCATTCATTTTCAGACAGATTTCATGTACAATTAAGATCAATTTGGCTTTATGGTATCATTCGAAGGCTTCAAAGTCAACTCGAAAATGGCGAATTATCGCCTGCAGCAAGCAATTGGCCAATATTATGTTAAAAAAGGGCAATGTAGCACCGAGTTTTTCTCTTGCTAGAGGATAGATAATTAGATATAATATAGAACATAAAATTGAAATAAAATAAGTTGTATTTTGTTCATTGTGTTGTACATTGTGCCGTGCACTGTGCTATGTGGTTGAAATCCGGTCGGTAATCCGAAGACAATGCGACTTTGTTATCCGCCTTGGGAGGAGGTTGGAAAATGTCTAGTCAAATTGTCCCTGCAGGTCGTGCGCTTGAGCCTGAGAAGGAGGGCCGGTTTTTCGATTTTATCTGTATTGAGAGAATTTCAAAATACGGTTTCTCGGTACGGATGGAGAAAGAATTTTTTGTAGGAGGAGATTCCATATGAAAAGACCCATTGCACGCCGGTGCATCCCTGTGATGCTGGCACTGGCCATCGTAGCGGGCTTGTTTACCGTTTGCTTTGGCGCGTCAGCCGCGACGAGAGATCTCAAGCTCAAAACCTTTTATGCGGCCGATCTTGCCGCGGCCGCCCAACGAGCGGGAACGGTCAACAAGCACGGAACATCCATTTTTACCACCTACCAGGATACCATTGGGCGCGTGTCGCTCAATCCGGGCAACTATCTGCTGCATAGCATGAATGTCCCTTATCAGGATATAGAAGTAAATGGACGCAAGGCGCTGGCCACGGGAGACACGGTTCGCCTGACGGTGTGGCTTGCGGCCGATGACATTTATATGGACGGCGACCTTTGCCAAATCGAATTTTTGCTCAATGGCAACGGCCCAGACTATGAGACTGATTTGGTGGTGGGTTACGACGAATATATGGCCCAGGAAACCTTGGTTCATCCGGAATATGGGTATGAGTACAAGGTATTTACCTATGAGGTTGTTCTCTCAGGTGACGCTTGGGACAATCCGGCCAACAGCAGTGTGGAAACCGGCGGGGGAACGGACGTTGCGCAGACCCGTATCAAGGGGATGAACGAGGCGGCGGTCACCGTTTATTATGTTTCCCTGATGAATCTGGAAACCGAGCAGGTGCTCTTAGACCTCGACGGGGTTGCCATTGGCGGCCGGACGGGTGTGGACGGCTATTTTGCCAATGTGTATCCGGATGGCGGCCAGGTTTCCGGTATCGCCTCCTACATGGGGCAATATCCAGGTTCCCGCAACAACTCCGAACCTTATTGCTATAACTCCGATGGATTTGACCACAAGGGAAATTACGCCCTATTGATGGATTCCCTGGGGGCGGAGCTGGCGGCCGGCGATTATGTCTTGGGTTTCCGGATGAAAACACTCGAGGCCCTGGGCACGA
>CABQCM010000213.1 GCA_902462665.1 uncultured Oscillospiraceae bacterium
TTGTTTAATACAGTTTTCTTTTTAATACTTTTATGTTATACTGATAACCATAGCATGAACAATGCTAATCTTGAGTTTATTGGAGGGGGAATAAGTGAAGCAGATCAGAGTAAGGTTTGATCCGGATACACCAGAATCCTATAAAGTAAAAACGATAAAGAAAATTGAAAAACTTGGGTGGGTTCAAAATAATAAAAAGGTCCGACTTATTCCCGCTAACGATGATCCTAATCAAAATGCACGCGATATAACATTTTTCTTTGATTGGCCGCATGATTCCGATGTTGTATATCCTGAGAAAGGGAATTTTGAAATCCTTCCATAGTTTGTTTAAGATCAACTCTCTTAACAGATTATGTAAACTCATAAAAATCCTACAATTCTACTCTGACCATAACTGGACACCAGTTTTGATACAATAGGTATCACGACTGGTGTCCAGTTTTTATGAATTTAACAAGGAGGTAGTCGCATGATTGCAAGCAAACTGAAAAGCGGCGATGAAGTACGCGTTATTGCGCCGCCCAGAAATCTGACAGAGGATAGATTCTATGAAAAATGTAGATATAATAAAATATTTGAACTAAATGGTCAGAGTATTTATCAAAAAGTATTATGAAAATTTCGCTCTCTTTGCAAAAATCGCAAGTACATTTTTTGGTAGTCTCTTCACAATGTTAAAAGAAGTCGATCACTTTACAGCGATCGACTTCTTTTGATTTTCTCGGCAAAGGAAATCCGGAACGAATATAACTCGTTCCGGATTGGTGCCGCTAACCGGGGTCGAACCGGTACGGTATCGCTACCGAGGGATTTTAAGTCCCTTGTGTCTGCCAATTCCACCATAGCGGCATTTCCATATAAGCTTATTATACCGGGCTTGAAAATTTCTGTCAAGTCTTTTTCCGATTTCCAGCGCAAAAGGTTAAATCAGCGCATTGGCCAAACGGGCAAAATCCTGCAAAGAAAGCTGCTCCGCCCGGGCGGAGGAAGCAATGCCGCAGGCGTCCATTGCGGCCGTTACTTCCTGTTTGGGCAGACCCAAGGCGGCTGCCAGAGCATTGCAAAGAGTTTTTCTACGTTGGGAAAAACCACCGCGAACTACACGGAATAACGCCTCGCGATCAGCCGTTACCGGAGGCTGCTTTAATAAATCCATGCGTATGACCGCGCTATCCACCCGGGGTGGAGGGAGAAAAGAACCGGGGGAAACGGTAAACAACCGTTTCGGCTCGGCGTAAAAGTGTACGGCTACCGTCACCGCACCCGATTGCCGGCTTCCTACTGGGGCGCACAGCCGGTCGGCTGCTTCTTTCTGCACCATGACGGTGATACTGCGCAGCGCCAGCTGCTCCTCCAAAAGCCGCATGATGAGCGGCGAGGTAATATAGTAGGGAAGATTAGCGCATACCACCACTGGCATATCGCCGAATTCCTGTTGGAGAATGGCCTGCAAATCCAGCTTCATCGCATCGCCTTGTATGAGCGTAATGTTATCGTATTCCGCCAGCGTCTCCTCCAACACCGGGAAAAGCCGGCGATCCAGCTCCACCGCTACCACTTTTTTGGCACGTTTGGCAAGCTCTTTTGTTAGCACACCAATCCCCGGCCCGATTTCCAATACGCCGGTGGAAGAGTCGGCTCCGCAGCCATCCGCCATGCGCGGGCATACGGATGGATTGATTAAGAAATTTTGCCCCATAGCCTTGGAAAAGGTAAATCCATGACGTCCTAGAAGCTCTTTGACTGCGCCTGCGTCGGTTAACTGCATGAATGGCTCCTCCCGGAAAGCGTGAGTGTGATCATAGCCACTATTATAACACTCCAATGGCCGAAGTACAAGAAAAGGTTGTAATTCATCCTGAAATGAGATAAAATAAAAGCCACAGATGATTGGCGTCCGTGCCAAATCACCATATTGTTGATTGTCTGCAAGCTGGCAGTCGGCGTCATTTGAGGAGGAATTTTTATGGCAATCTTGGTTACCGGGGGGGCGGGCTATATTGGCTCGCATACCTGCGTGGAGCTGTTAAACGCGGGCCGGGAGATTGTGGTGCTCGATAATTTTTCTAATTCGAAACCAGAGGCTCTGCGGCGGATTCAGGAACTGACTGGCAAGAGCTTTGCGCATGTTCGCTGCGATTTGTTGGATGTTGCAGGGCTGGAACAGGTTTTTGAGGAGTACGATATTGATTCGGTGATTCACTTTGCCGGTCTGAAAGCGGTAGGGGAGTCCTGTCGCCTGCCGATGATGTATTATCACAACAACATTACGGGTACGCTCAATCTTTGTAATGTGATGGAGCTGCACGGTTGCTACACCCTGGTGTTCAGTTCTTCCGCTACGGTGTATGGCGACGCTTTGGCTCCGTATACCGAGGAGTCGCCGGTGGGTCATGGTATTACCAATCCGTATGGCTGGACCAAATCCATGATCGAGCAGATTCTGCGTGATCTTGCGGCAGCCGATTCCGGCTGGAGTATTGCGCTGCTGCGGTATTTCAACCCCATCGGGGCGCATGCCTCCGGACGGATTGGAGAGGATCCTAACGGTATCCCCAATAATCTGATGCCCTATATCGCCCAGGTGGCGGTAGGAAAGCTGGAAAAACTGTCGGTCTACGGTGATGATTACGATACGCCCGACGGCACCGGAGTGCGCGATTACATTCATGTGGTTGATTTGGCGCTCGGTCATCTCAAGGCGCTGGATGCGCTTGCGGGCCATACCGGCGTGCAAACCTATAATTTGGGAACCGGCCGGGGCTATAGCGTGCTTGAGGTTGTCAGGGCGTTTGAAAAGGCCAGCGGACGTGCGGTGCCTTATACCATTGCGCCGCGGCGCTCGGGCGATCTCGCCGTCTCTTACGCCTGTACTGAAAAAGCGGAAAAGGAGCTAGGGTGGAAAGCCGAGCGTGATATTGATGAGATGTGCGCCGACGCCTGGCGTTGGCAAAGCACCAATCCCGACGGTTATCCCGACGACGGCGAATAGAAGCTTTTCGAAATCAAAAGCAGCAGGGTGGCCTTGTCTGGCCGCCCTGCTTTGAAATGGAGGAATCGCCCCATGAATGCCCGGATTCTGGTGGTGGATGATGAGCAGTCGATCGCAGACCTGGTGCGTGTATACCTTGAAAACGAGGGATACACGGTGTATTTGTATAACGATGCAAAGGGGGCGCTGGAATGCATTGCATCGACGCAGCTGGATATGGCGATTTTGGATGTGATGCTGCCTGACGCCGATGGATTCAGTATTTTACGTACAATCCGTCAGGCGCATACCTATCCGGTCATCATGCTTACCGCGCGGGAACAGGAACTGGATAAAATCAACGGTCTCGCCCTTGGGGCGGACGATTATATTACCAAACCTTTTCGTCCTCTAGAATTGGTAGCGCGAGTAAAAGCGCAGCTTCGTCGCTATTTTAGCTATAATCCATCGTCGCCGGCACGCAGGGAAGAAGAGGAAATTTCCTTTTCCGGGCTTTGGCTGAACCGGAATACTCACATTTGTAAACTCAACGAACGCGAGCTTCCGCTGACTCCCACCGAGTTTTCTATCCTTTGGTATTTATGCGAAAACCGGGGCAAGGTAATCAGTTCGGAGGAGTTGTTCCATGCTGTTTGGGGCGAAAAATATTACGATGGAGGAAACAACACCGTGATGGTTCATATCCGCCATCTGCGCGAAAAAATGAACGATTCG
>CABQCM010000214.1 GCA_902462665.1 uncultured Oscillospiraceae bacterium
TATATGGGAAAGCCCGTTTATCAATACGAAGAAAAAGAGTCTTATGTCGTAAATTCGTCCAATGCAGACGCTGCATATATTTATGAAAATACTGGAGATGCAAACGGCGCGTTGCGTTATTGCGATAGCGACAAGTATCTTATTTACAAGTTTGATCTGACCAAATTCAATAACCTGTGCGTGTCTGTGAATATTTGTCAGAATTATATTCTGGAGGCAGCCAGCGATCCCAATGGCCCGTGGACTCTGATCGCCGATTATGGTGTAATTAGCGGTGGTACTCGGATTCAAGGGGATTCCAATAAGCAGGTATACGATATCCTCTTCTCCGATCTGGGGATCACTGGCACGGGTTATGTCCGCTTGAGCAACGTGGACGGCGCCGGCGGCTGGGGCGGCGCGATCAATAAGCTCTCCTTGAGAGAAGCCGTTTTGGCAGGGGATAGCTTTCTGTTTAATCCTGGCGACCGCGTCCGTTTGGAAGTCGAGGCGGACATTGCCGACGCAAATGCTAACGATGCGGTTCTCAGCGCAACGGTAGCCAACGGGTCCTATCAAGAAAGCGCCTCCATTTCGGGCAAAGATTTTGACGCTCTTGAGGAACAAACTAATCCGCAATTCGGCTATTCCTATCGTACGGTAGCGGCTCGTTTCCGCCTGCCGAGCGCAGACGAAAATCCGACCCTCGCGGAAAACCTGAAAAAGAATGGTTTTGCTGTCAGTGTCAGCAGCGCGGCTTCGGTAGAGCGCAATGTCTATCGTATTGCCTTGATCAATGAAACTACCGGCACGACCGTGCTGGAGATAACAGGTCAGAAACTGCTGGATTATGCTGTACAGGCCAGTTCACCCGCCGCCAGCATGATGATGCCAAAAGCATATCAGCCCTTTGCTCCTGCGATCGGGTTGCGTGCCGCCGAGGGCAGCGAATGGTTCAGCGTAATCGATATGCGTTCTCCCTATTTGGATGAATATGGTCGCCCCCTGATGAATGCGGGTGACGAGATTCAGTATTCGGTCGACCTCTTCATTGAGGGAACCGACAATGAGGACTTGCCGGGCGGGAGTCATGGTCCGCGTTTGGAAGCCAGACTGGATATTGATCCGGCCGATTCCTCCGTCGGTCTCATCTCGGACAGCGAAGTCATCATCAACACGACAGAATATAATGAAATCGAACTGATGCTTGACGAAACGTATCACTTTGAGCCGTACAAAACCGTAAGCCGTACCTTTGTGATTCCCGATGATGATGAGGCGGTGGCCAAGGTTCAGTCGCACGGTTTTAAAATGTATGTGGGGACCCACATCCTTCCCAAAGACGATCACCCCTTCCGGATTTATTCCATGACCCTGTATAATATCACAACCGATACGGTTATTTTGTATGCCGATGCCGATAGTCTGTCCACCACCGCCGCTCAAGGCCCCCGTGAGACTATGATAGACGAAAGTATTTTGGGCGGTATCGTGGGGAAACGGCAAGACGGTTACGGTGACTCTACTCTAGTGAACGGCGGTTTTGAAACTCTTCCGGCCGGCATGTACTCCTATGAGTTCAACCATACCATGATCGGTAACAATGGAGCGAACAAAGCCACCATTTCTGCTGTGACCGAAAGCGGCGAAGTACTCACCAGCAAGCTGGTGACCGATTATCACAATGGCGTATACAAAACCACCCGTTTGGCATTTTCGATTCCCGAGGAGACGAAGGTTGGCTTCCGAATCGACCTGCATAACAACACAGACTTTTATGTCAAAGGCGTGACCCTCAACCAAATGCTCTCGGCTTCTGAAGTTGCCGTGCAGCGTATTATCAACGCGATCGACGCTTTGCCAGAGACAGAGTCGCTCACCTTGAACGATGCTGGGACGGTGGCGAGCGTACAGCGTCAGTTTGACCGGCTTAGCGACGAGTGGAAAGCACTTGTGACCAACGCCCAGAAGCTGCGTCAGGCCTCCGACAGAATTGCCGAGCTGGAAGAGCAAGCAGAAGAAGAAAATAGAAAGTTACAGCGGTTTGAGGATGCCATTGGCAATCTGCCGTCGTTGCTTGAGCTGGCTAAGAGCGATCAGTCTAAGGTAGAAGAAGCCCGTGCGGCGTACAATGATCTGACAGATAGCCAGAAAGCGATGGTATCTCTGGAAACGCTGGAGACCTATGAGCAGCGTATGGCGCTGTTGATGGCGGCGAGCGACGAGGATATTGCGTCGGCCAAGCAGGTCAGCGACAAGATTGCCGCCTTACCTCCCGTTGAAAATCTGGCCTATTCCGATGGAGCTAGCGTAGCACAGGCGCGCGAGGCATATGACGCTTTGAGCGAAGGGGCAGCTGCTTTGGTGCTTGATTTGGACAAATTAGTCGCGGCCGAAAAGAAGATGGAAACCTTGGAGCCGGATATCACGTACGGCGATATTAACGGCGATCATAAGGCAGACGCTGCCGATGCATTGATGGCGCTTCAGCACAGTGTGAATCTTATCAAGCTGGAAGGAAATCAATTTATTGCGGCTGATGTAGATCAAGACGGTAAGGTAGACGCTACCGATGCACTTTGTATTCTGCAATTTTCAGTTGAGTTGATTCCATCGCTTCCCATTACAAAATAAATGATTTTGAAAACGCTCTGAGGTTTCGCCTTAGAGCGTTTTTTTATTGAATCGGTAATGAACTATTGGGTTATTTCAATAAGCAGCCCTCTGAAATCTTGTAACGAACAAACGAGAAATTGGACGTCGCAGCAAGCTCCTGAAGCGTGTTATCGATGATAGGTCATACCTTCTGCTGTTCCATTAAACCTGACGTGGCACCCTGTGCCAGAACAAATGGCATCCGCATACGCAGATACACGAGATCGTCTTGAGCAAAGGGGAGGCCGCTCTTTGGCACTAACTTTGTAGAAATTAGTCGTGGTCGAAAAAACAGTTTCCGCAATGAGCAGAAGAAACCGCCTCCTGTGTGAATAGGAGACGGTTTCGATCCTGATCAGCACGATAATCAAATTATTTGTTTTGCGCTTTTTCTGCAGGGAAACTGGGAATCAGTCCTACCGACTTTTGCAGAATAAGCAGAGCGTCGCTCGCATCCACACGATCGTTTGTGTCTACGTCGGCTGCCTTCTGCTGCGTATCGCTCAAAGTGATGAGCTGTACCGAATCCTGAAGAGCCAGAAGAGCATCGGCGGCATCCGTTCGACCGTCGCCGTTAATATCACCGTACTGGAAGTCGTAATAGAAAACCACCTCCATCGGCTTACCGCTGGCTACGGTAGCGGCCGGCAGGTTTCCGCTCACATAGTGGCAGCAGCCCCCCAATGCATCCGGCTTGACGGCTTCGTTGTTGGCCAGCTCTTCCAGACTGCTTCCGGCCGCAACAGCGTAAGTGACGGTGGAGCTTAACTCCTCGCCGGTTCGGTTGTCAACATAACGGAAAGTAACGATCGAATAATCCTCCGCTTGGCTGGTCAGCACTACTGTAGCACTGTTTCCGGCCGGGAAGTAGTTGCCGTTCACATCCTCTGCCATCACGGTATAGGTGTAGGTTCCCGGTTGGTTGGTCTTCCAATCCAGATAACTGCAGAGTTCACCACTTACCTTAGCGGCAGTATTGCCGTTAACCAGAATGTGATAGTAGCGGATATCGACATCGGACTGGCAGGGAGCCCATACCAGGGAGATGCGATTCTT
>CABQCM010000215.1 GCA_902462665.1 uncultured Oscillospiraceae bacterium
TTGCTGCGGCGGGACAGCCGCCAGCGAATCACGTGCCGCGCTGCAGCCGCGCGGGGCAAAAGAAAGGGAGAGGCATTGTATGGTAGACGAAAAACGCTTCGCCGTACTCATCGATTCGGACAACGTATCCTTTAAATACATCAAATATATTTTTGACGAGGTGTCCAACTACGGCAGCGTCACCTACAAGCGCATTTACGGCGACTTTACCAACACGACCTCGGTGGGATGGAAAAACGTCCTGCTGGAAAACTGCATTCAGCCCATTCAGCAATACAGCTATACCACTGGCAAAAACGCCACCGATTCGGCCATGATTATCGACGCGATGGATATTCTCTACTCGGGCAACGTCGAGGGCTTCTGTATTGTTTCAAGCGACAGTGATTTTACCAAGCTGGTTGTGCGTCTGCGCGAATCGGGGATGATGGTCATCGGCATGGGGGAGCGCAAAACGCCCAAGCCCTTCAGCGTAGCCTGCAATGTGTTCAAATATCTCGATATTTTGGCCGACGAAGCCGACGACGCGGAGGAGCACGCCGCCGGAGCGTCGAAAAATGTGGAGAGCATGACCGACCTGCAAACCATCCTGCGCGCCATGATGAATATTATCAATGAGAACGCAGATGAGGAAAAGGGTCTGAGCATCGGGGAGCTGGGAAGCCATCTGATTAAACGATATCCCGATTTTGACGTGCGCAATTATGGATACACAAAGTTGTCCAAATTTTTATCCTCCTTTGATTGCCTGACCCTGACCAAGACCAGCAATTCCATTTATGTCAGTACCAAGGAAAATCACGCCGACGCGGAAACCATCCGCCAGGCAATCGTAACCTATCTGGAAGACCGCGGGGAGCAGAAAACCAATCTCGGCCAGCTCAATCAATGGATGACCAGCGCTTTCCCCCAGTTTCAAGTCAAAAATGCGGGATATACCAACTTCGTCAAGTTCGTCAATGACATTGACGGCGTTACGGTGGTCAGCAGCGGCCGCAACGGGCGCATCAAGCATGTATTTTTGGATCGCTAGCGTTGGGCGCCTCCAATAAATCGACTATTCTGCCGCCCGCGTTGCCGGCGGTTTTTGCTGTAATACAAAAAGCCGTTTCCCGATACCTTACAGGCCGGGAAGCGGCTTTTTGCGTTTGCGCCTTCTCTGGATTATACCGGAGACACCAGGTCGTCCGCACCCGAGGAGGTGCTGTGCGAGGAAGTGCTGGAATGATTGGAGGAGGTGCTGCCGGTTCCGCTGGAATGGCTGGTGGTGGAGCTGCTGCTTCCGGCGTTGCTGCTGCCGTTGCTGGCCGTGTCCTGCGGGTTGGTATTACAGCCGCACAGAATGGCCGTCAGCATGATCGCACCGGACAGGGCGATCGTAGCGATTGCTTTTTTCATCTGGATCACCATGCCTTTGCATCAGAAAAAGCTTTCTTTGCAAAGAACTTCCTTTCTGGCGGAGACTAAGCCAGTTGTTCTGGTCTGAATTCCGCCGTCCTTAGTGTTCCACCCTCCGCGTCGTCCCATGTGCGGAAAATTCATCCGATTTTTTTGAGCACCGTCTCCACCGCGCCGACATACAGCCGGTGATAATCGCCGTTTTCATACCATTTGGCAATGGCGGGATCAACAAAATTTTGGGGATTGATATCGCTGACATAAATTTTACGTAGACACAAGGTTAGCTCTGCCTGGGCAAATCGCACCGCAGGCTGATCAAAAATGGGGGTCAACCCGGTTGCCTGCGCCTTGTCGACGTCCCGACCGCTTTGAGAGCCGCAGACCGAATGCACCCGTTCTTTCCAGGATTCATCAAAAAAAGAAAGGGTGAAATAATCCGAACGCTCCAGAAATTCGTAAGTATACCGGGAGGGACGCACCACGGCCGCCGCCACATCGGTGCCCCACATCTCGCCTGCACCGCCCCAGCTGGCGGTCATCATATTATAGCCGTTTTGATCTCCAGCGGCCACCAGCATCCACTGGCTGGCAATGCGGCGCACGAGGTTGCCTTCCACCTCACGCAGACTGATCGATTGATATTCCATGAAAGCATTGCTCCTTTTTCTATAAGTAATGTTACGAGCCTGCGTCAAATTTTATCGCGGTTTAGGCGCAAGTACGAATAGGCCCTTTGTGCAGCGCGCCTACCCTATCGGGTAGGCGCGTTGTCGCCGGATTGCATCCGTTTGGCGTTTTCAAAATTTATTGAGCGGGCTCCCACTTGCAGCGCACGGGGGATACGATGGCCCCTTCGGCCTTCAGCTCTTTAAACGCCTTATCGATTTCCTTGCGGTCGAGGCCGGAGAGCTTTTCCACCTCGCCGGCACTGACCGGCTTGCCCGCGTCCTTCATTGTTTTGAGCACCGTTGCTTTTACGTCCATACCAAAAGCATCCTTTCTGAAAAAGATACCGTCAATTGCCAAAAGCCGAATCAAAATGTTTTCGACAACGCTGTCAACACGCGTTTTTACACCAATCCACTGTGATTCTACTTGGCAATCAATGGTAGTGTTATTGTACCGCCTCCAAAACGCTTTGTCAATGCATGGCGGCTTTGTAGATAGGGTTTCCCTGGTTTTAAAATTCATACGGACGTTTTTCGACGATACAACCGATGAGGCAGGATGCAGTATGGGGCTTGAACAGGGCTGGCTTGCGGTTATGCTTGCAACCAGAATAAAAAACTGGTATAATGTGTTATTATCGTTGGTTGTATCGTTTTGCGCCGCAGGCGGCAGAAACACGATAATATAGCCCCCACTCAAATGATGTTATTGGGAGGAAATCCACCGTGCCCCAAATCGCTGAAATGTTTTCCTACGCTTTTTTCACCCGCGCTGTGGTCGCGGGTGCTCTGGTTGCCCTGTGCGCCGCCCTGTTGGGGGTGCCGCTGGTACTCAAACGCTATTCTATGATTGGGGACGGGCTGTCTCATGTCGGTTTTGGGGCGCTGTCCATCGCTTTGGCAATGAACGTCGCCCCTCTGGGCGTTTCCATCCCGGTGGTGGCTGTCGCCGCCTTTCTGCTGCTGCGGCTGAGCGAAAACAGCAAAATCAAAGGAGATGCGGCGATTGCCCTCATTTCAAGCAGTTCGCTGGCCATCGGCGTGATTGTGACCTCACAGACCACCGGCTTCAACGTTGATGTGTACGGCTATATGTTCGGCTCGATTCTCGCCATGAGCGAGCCGGATCTCTGGCTGTGCGTGCTGCTGTCTATCGCTGTGCTGGCCCTGTTTGCGCTGTTTTATCACAAGATATTCCTGGTCACCTTCGACCCGGATTTTGCCGCCGCCACCGGTGTGCACGCCCGTTTTTACAATATGCTGCTGGCCATGCTCACCGCCTTGACCATCGTATTGGGCATGCGGGTGATGGGGGCGCTTTTGATTTCCTCTCTCATTATCTTCCCCGCTCTGACTTCCATGCGGGTGTTCCAAAGCTTTCGTGGGGTGGTGCTGTGTTCGGGTGCGGTTTCGCTGGTCTGCTTTTTGCTGGGGATGATCGCTTCCTTCGCCTTTTCCACCCCGGCGGGAGCCAGCGTTGTAGCGGCCAATCTGGCGGTATTTTTAATTTTTTCCTGCGCGGGAATGATTGCCCGGCGGGGAAAGATCAAAGCGACCTAACATCTTTCTAAATTTTTACCCCCTGCGGTGAAAAGCCATTGGCTTTTCACCGCA
>CABQCM010000216.1 GCA_902462665.1 uncultured Oscillospiraceae bacterium
GATGAGCGAGGCCCGCAGCTATGCGCAAAACCTCTGGCAGCTCACCGAGGTCGGCGGCTATTACAGTATCCGCTTCCTCGATTCGGGAGAATATCTCACCGAATCCAATCAGTTGCTCACCACACAAGCCGAGTTCACATCTTCCGACAGCCAGCTTTTTACGTTTCAAAAAGTGCGGGAAAACGCCTATAAAATTATCTGCAAGAGAAACAACGCCCTGATTTCTGAAAAAGGCGGGGGAAGCAAGGACGTGCACACCTATCCGGATTGCGGCGTTGACGCCCAAGTCTGGATCCTTCAAAATGTGGATCCAGACGGCGAGGTAGTAAAAGCGCCCGACGCGGCTACGATTGATCTTGACCTGGAAGCCATCGCCATGTTCGGTTCCGATCGGCTTGTGGTCTGCAAAAATAAGCTCACCGACCTTGTCGACCCGATGCAATACGCATGGAAAATCAAAGAGGTCAGCTCGCGCGGCGCATTCCGAATCCTGCTTTCCAACGGCAAATATTTATCCGTCGAAAACGGCGCCGTTACCCAAGCCGATTACAACTCGGCTTCGGACGCTCAGCTTTGGAAGCTGACCCACATCGATGGGAATACGTATCAAATCAGCAATCTGACCGACGTTCTCTCGGTGCTGTACGCCGGTTCCGACGGCAAGCTTGACTTTCTGCATCGCAAGCTTGCTACAAAAGAAAACAGCACCTTTGAGTTTCTCAATGTCAGCGACCGGTCTTACAACAGCATCGCCTCTCATTATAAAACCTGCGAAGCTTCCTACGGTTTGGTCGGCCGGTGGTTTGAAACAAAAAGTGGTGAACAAGCTTCGTATACCACCATCAACGCGGGATCTGAGATCTATTTTCAGGTAAAAAACACCTCGACGGTACAAATTCATATCGACACAGAAAACAACGCCTGGACGCCATACTATGCCTATCAAATCGACGAGGGAACCATTACCCGCATCGAGGCCACACAGTCGGAGATTCCCATTGCGCTCTCCAAGGGCGAACACATTGTGCGCATCATTGTCGACGGGCTGTGTGAACACGAAAGCAAATGGAAAAACAACGTTGGTTTCACCTTTGTGGAAGCGCAGGTGGATGAGGGCGGCTCTATCACCGGCGTGCTTCCCGTGCGGCGCACCATCATGTTCTTTGGTGACAGCATTACCGAAGGGGTGAACGCTTTGTCCTCCGGCGCCGTTGCCACTTCCAATGCGGCTACCAAATCCTATTCTTTCTTCTGCGCGGAGGCGTTGGGAGCGATAACCTACCGTATCGGCTTTGGAGCGAGCGGCGTGACCAAAGGCGGCAGCGGAGGCGTGCCGAAATGTCTGGGGGTCATTGATGCGGTTACCGGTTCCATCCCTGCCAACGACCCGATTCCCGACGTCATTGTGATCAATCACGGCTTCAACGACACGGCGGAGAGTTCGGTGTTTGTCGCGGAGTATCATGCGGCCATTGCACGGCTTCGGGAAAAATATCCCGACGTTCCTATCTTTTGCGTTTCTCCCTTCTATAGCCGTTCTTTGCGCGCTGAGGATATCCAAAGCGCAATGGAAGGCATCGACAATGCATACTACATTGACGGAGGAATGCTCAAAGGAAGCCTGACCACCGACGGCGTTCACCCCAACGCAAAAGGCGGCCAGCGCTGTGGAGAATATCTGGCCGGGCAATTGGAAAACATTTTAGGCGAAGACTTTTTTACATTAAATTTAGAGCCGGAATTCACCTATGGCGATCCCAACGAGGACGGAAAAACCGATGCCGCCGACGCCCTTCTTGCGCTGCAGCACAGCGTTCAGCTAATTACGTTGGAGGGAAAACCGTTTGCCGCGGCGGATGTGGATAAAAACGGCGTAGTAGACGCCCGCGACGCTCTTTATATTCTGCAAAAATCGGTAGATCTGATTTCTTCTTTCCCAGCAGAAGAAATTTAACTTAAAAATACAAACGCTCCGGCTTTGCCGGAGCGTTCGCTTTTAACGTATTAGGCCGCCTTGAGCCGCAAACGCAGTTTGTCGGCAATCATGGCGATAAATTCGCTGTTGGTCGGCTTTCCCCTTCCGTTGTGGATGGTGAAGCCGAAGTAGGAATTGAGCACATCCACATCCCCACGGTCCCAGGCTACCTCAATAGCGTGACGGATGGCCCGCTCAACACGGGAGGAGGTGGTCTCATACATCTTCGCAACGGTCGGGTAAAGCTGTTTGGTAACCGAATTGATAATGTCGGGGTTTTTGACTGCAAGCAAAATGGACTGGCGCAGATAATGATATCCTTTGATATGGGCTGGCACGCCGATTTGGTGAATGATTTCGGTCACCATCATTTCCAAATCGGTATCGCTCATATGTAAGCCCTTGCCCCTGGGGACAGCGGCCGAATCCTTCCAACCGGTAAGCTGGACAATGCGTTCGGCCAGCATTTCCAAATCAATGGGCTTGAGCAGATAGTAGGCCGCGCCGCTGGCCAAGGTCTCGTTTTCCAGCCGGGGATTGTCGTATCCCGACATGACCATGACCAGCGGGCGGGCTTTGAGTTCCAAACTATCGAGCTGCTTTAACACACCCAGCGCGTCGAGCTTGGGCATAAAAACATCCAGCAGCACGACGTCGGGCTGCACCGCGCGGATTTCGGTAAGCAGCTTTTGTCCATCCTTTTCCGCCAGGTAAACTTCCATTCCGTAGGTTTTGAGCAATTTCGAGCAGGGCTGACCAAACTCAGCGGTATTCTCTGCAATCAGCACCTTTAACTTCTTTTCCATCTTTTTTACCCCCGTTGCGAGATTTGATACCCTTAGGTTACCATATAATGGAAAATAATGCAAGGGGTTTCTGTAATTTTTTTCCATCTTTTCTCCATTTTTGGTTTCCGCCATCGTATGGTAGGGTTCCGCCTCAAAAGGACGAAGGTCTCCATTACGCGGGATATCAAGGGCAACGGGCGATTAAAATGGTGATTTGTTATGATGCCGCCGCATGGGTTTGAGGAAGCGACTGGGCTTGTTTGAGCATCGTTTCGGCAAAAATGGCATAGCCTTTGGTCGGCTGATTGACAAAAACATGGGTTACCGCGCCAACCAGCATGCCATTTTGCAAAATTGGGCTGCCACTCATTCCCTGAACAATGCCGCCCGTCTGCTCAATGAGAGCCGGATCGGTGACCTCGACGATCATATTTTGCAAAGAATCGTCGTCCTTCAGGCGAATGCTGACAATCTTGACGTCATATGCGCGTACCGACCCATCCACAGCGCTTAATATCTGTGCGTCGCCGGTTTTGACCTGCTGGCGCATGGCCACGGTGACCGGCTGATTGCCGCATGGATAGTCGCCGTCGCACACTCCATAGACGCCCTTGTCGCAATTTTCGAGCAGCGTGGCAATCTTGCTTTTCCCCGAAAAACGTCCTTTGAGCTCGCCGGTTGCGCCGGCCTGGCTTTTGGTAATGCCCAACACTTCAGCGCCGACCAGCTCGCCAGTCAGCACGGGAAGCAGCTCGCCAGTATCCACGTCGCACACCCCGTGTCCCAGCCCGGCAAGAGCGCCGTTCTGGGGATAATAAAAGGTTAGAGTTCCAACGCCCGCCGAGGAATCCCGCACCCAAAGGCCGGCTTTGTAGGTTCCGTCGGTTCCTTTGATGGGAACGAGACTCGCAGTCAG
>CABQCM010000217.1 GCA_902462665.1 uncultured Oscillospiraceae bacterium
CCCGCGTTTTTCTCAGTTCTTGAGGAGATACGTCGTATAGTTTTCGAAATTGGGCGGAAAAGTGGTTTACCGAAGGATACCCTACCGCGCGGGCGATGTGCTTGATGGGATAGTCTGTATTCTCCAGCATGAGCAGGGCTTTGTTGATGCGCACCCTTAAGAGGTAATCGTAGGGGGAGAGATGGGTATATTCCTTAAACAGCTTGCTGAAATGCGATGCGCTCAGATTGCTGTTTTCAGCCATGTCTTCCACCGTAATTCTTTTATGGTAGTTGGCGTCAATAAACGATAGAGCGGCCAACAGCCAATGAGGCTGTCCCAAAAAACGATCGTATGCGTCCTGGTCACGCGTACCAATATATAACTCAGTAAAGAATACAATCAAGGTGTTAACGGCTAAAACGAGGTTTATTTGAAAAGGATATTTCATATAAAATGCAATTTTTTCAAGTAACGGGTGTAGGCTATCCGGGGCATGGTGACGCAGTATCTGTACGCGGTTTTGCCCGAAAAGCTGAAAATACATCGCGCTTGCGGGGCCGTAATGGGACAACAAAAGCAGATCGGCCGTCTCGCAGCCAGTAACCGAAATCTCATATGGAAGATCAGGGAAAATAATGACGGTTTGCCCCGCTTGAACGGTATACGATGCTTTTTTGCAAAAAATGGTGATCTCCCCTGTGTAAAGATAGAGAACGTCAAAGGTACTGATCGGATAGCGGGACAAATGCGCCCCGGTTCGATACCGGCTGCGCCCGATAAAACTGATGTGGCAGGGAAGAGAAAGATCCTGTGAAAAACCGCTGTCGCCATCACAGCGGTATAAGATTTCAATCTGTGACGCATGCTCCTTTAGATGGAATCCTTTTGGACTGAGCATGGCGCGGCTTTTCAAATAAATCTCTTCTGAGTTCATATTCCCCTCACTCCCTGCCGTATCGTAGGATTTGTATATAGATCGTACCAATAGTATACAGATAACGCTTGCTTTTTGTCAAGCGGAATAGTACTCTTTTTAGAGATAATAAAGTTATGAGGAGGGGTATTATGGTGAAAATCCATGAATTCACTGCGGTGAGCACGGGTCGAACCGGTGCTTTGGCGAACAAGATTACCGATCGGTGGCTATTGGATATTTTAGAATCGAATCCGGCTATTTTAGATATGTTTCGACAGCGTGAAATCCGGCCATATCGCGACATGCTTCCCTGGTCCGGTGAATTTGCCGGTAAATACCTCACTTCCGCCTGCGCGGTATACCGTCTGACGCACCGAGAGGATTTGCGAGAGTATGGGATGGAATTTGCCCGTAAGCTGATGGAATGCATAGGAGACAATGGATATTTGGGATGCTTTCAAAAAGATTGTCAATTGACTGGCGCGTATTCCCAAAACCCGGATTCGCCTGGTGCGACATGGGACGAACGAATTGCCGGTCTGTTTTTGACCACCTTTTATACCGGCGGCAAAAAGCTCTCCGATATGCTGTCGCCGCAAGTGAATCTGTCCCCTTATCACAGTATGGCACGGCTGTACCGCATGACCGGAAAGGAGAAATACCTGGAATTTGCAAAACAGGTGGAAGCCGACATGGAAAAGGCCCTTCCGGACTCCAATTACCTTCTCAACGCGCTGGCCGGCGTCGAATATTACCAAAACGCTCGACCCCGGTGGGAGGCCCTGCATCTGGTCATGGGGTTTGCTGAAATGAAGCGAATTACAGGACAGGAACGTTATTACACCGCTCTGCTCCAGGTGTTTGACAGCATTCGCCGTACGGACGTGCACAATACGGGGGCTTTTTCGACACGGGAGTCCGCCATCGGAACCCCTTTTGTCAACGATATCATTGAGACCTGCTGCGTGGTAGCATATCAGGCGTTATCGGTGGAAGCATTTCTTCTCTCCGGACGGTGCGACATTGCCGATCAGTTGGAATTGGCGCATTATAACGCTGTTCTTGGTTCCTTTTCGCCATCCGGGCGGTGGTCGACCTACAATACCCCCATGGACGGAGTGCGTAACGCCAATTTTCATGACATCCATTTTCAATGCCGTCCTGGGTCGCCGGAGCTCAACTGTTGCTCGGTCAACGCCCCGCGTGCGGTCGGTTTGCTGGTCGACTGGGCCATGACGGAAGACGAAAACGGCGTATATGTCAATACCTATGAAGCCATGATCGGTCGTTCTTCCCATGGGGTCAGCGTCACGGTGGAGGGGATGTATCCCGCGCCAGGCGAGGTGCGCATTACGGTCGTTTCGGATACCGACGCGAGTCTTTCACTGCGTATTCCAGCCTGGTCGAAACACACCAGACTGGTGTTGGACGGTCAAACCGTATATCCCGTTGCGGGAGAATATTGTATTCTTCACCGCCATTGGCGAGGAGAAACGATTTTTCTTCAGTTGGATTTTACTCCCTATACCGCCAATGGCGGAGGGGAATATCAGGATAAAAAGAGTGTTTACTGTGGTCCGCTTCTGTTGGGCTGTGATCTGGCCGATCACGGAGGATTTGCGTGGGATAGTCTGCCCGCGGTGAACATGTCTGTATTAAAAAAATCAACTCCCCATATGGATGACCGAAACAATCTTTGCTTTTCGCTGCCCAATGGGATGACGCTTCGCCCTTTCTGTGATCTTGGCTCTAGCGGAAGCCAGTATAAGACCTGGCTGTCCGTGACGGTATAGCATGAGACATGCGAATACCAATCGGTTTATACGAGCAGTCTGGCCCGAGCCGGCGTCCAAGCCCTTTGACCATACGCCGGGCTACTCCGTGTCTTTTTCCTACTCTCGACCCGAAACGATTTCATGTCAACGGCCGCGCATCGCCCGGGAAGGCAAACCGTCTATCGGTCGTTTGTGCCGCCTGGAGCCGCTTCGGATGTCTTATGTTATCGCTTGACTCCTCCCTCCTATCTTTTCCGAATCGATTTGGGTCAGAAACTGGTTCGGAGCCAGGGGGGAAACGGATTCATCGTTTCCCCCTGGCATTTGGGAAAACATAGCTGTTGCGGGCATGTGGATTTTTATGCCGCGCGGATGTAGCCGCTGCGCGAATCAATCAAATTCATGACCCCCGCAACCGGTCTGTGGAGAACAGGAAAAACATATGGAAAGAGGTATTTGAATTATGAAAAAATGGAAACGGTGTGTTTTATTGATGCTTTCTATGAGTTTAATATTGACGTTGCATACGGGGATTTCCCCCACTGCCGCCGTGTCGGAAACGGCGGTAATGACATACACAGAGGTTTGGGGGATGGAAGGATTGAAAGAAGGCGTTCAGCCAAGCGGCAGTCTGGTGAATCAGACGGCCGGTAAAGATACCTATGGCTTTCGTGTTATCACCAACGCCGGAGGAACGGGAAAGGCGCTGGAGATCACTCACCTGGCCCAAACAGGCGTTAGTGCCGATGCTGATCTACGTTTCGGCAGATATGACAAATCCTCTGTCACCGACTGGACGGGGGCCGAAGAACTTTGGTTTTATGCGGATTTGAGCGATTATGGAACCCAGCCGGTCAAAATCCGGCTGGGCCTGCAGGAAACCAATCAGTCCGGAGCGTCCGGGGACAAAGCCCTTCGTCCGCGTCCGGGTTCCGTCGTTTATTATTTCAGCGATGAGGGCGATTCCTGGCGGCAAAGTGAGGTCAATGGGGTTGAGACGTTCC
>CABQCM010000218.1 GCA_902462665.1 uncultured Oscillospiraceae bacterium
TACATGCAAGCACTGCTTCGAGCTGCCGTTTTGCTTGGCAACATGCACCGCACTATTCCAATCCACGAGATTACGATTTCGGGTTTTCTGGTTCGATGCCCTGAACGAAAACTGTATTCGTCCTGTAAGATTATTACTTGTACGGAACATGAAGATTCTCTTGCGACGACAACTGTTTCGGAACCCGCTGGTGATGATTATCTCATCTTGTACCCTATATACCCGCCTCTTTTCTTTTTTTGATTCTTATTTCTTTCGCGGTCGGCGGAGTCGTCTGCCGTCCTTTCCTTATCGCATTATCCGATACTTACGACACGGGTGTAAAAAAGCAGCCGCCGCCTGTTAAGCAGTGGCTGGTCGTAGTGTTGGCGCTCAAATATTCTGCACCACTGTCGGTCGAAAACCTTCAGACTTGCATTCGGAAAGGAAGCTGCACCTCAGATCAACGCCGTCTCAGCTTACGCGTTCAGCGACGATTCGGCACTTTTTATCGCAGAAAGCGATTCCGTAGGCCCAGATTTTCTCAACCCCATACCGACGCAATACTGCAGTATAATCCTTCTCCTCAATCTGCTTCATCGCCGCTTCGCAGGCAGCGTCCATCTTCTGCCTGTCCCTGACGTCCTTGATCTCGATGACAAAGCCGAGCTGTCCGTCTTCACGCTCGACGATAATATCTGCGCGTCCGATTCCCGTTTCTGCGTTCGAAGACACCTCCCACGTCGCGCAGGTGCTCAGCAGCGCCAGCAGGAAGCCATGATAGAAGGATTCGCGCGCATCGTAGAAGCTCACGGTAGTAATCAGTTGCCGGTTCAGATAATTCGCGATGGTTTCGGTATCTCCCGCCTCGAAGGCGGTATACAGGGACGTCAATTTGTCCGTGTCCTTCCGCACGCTTTCCCTGAACCATGACAGCACCTGCTGCGTATAGATCTGCCGCACCTCGCGATTGGGAATGCGCAGCGCATACTTTCCGCCGGAGGGCCTTTCGGTGATCGTCAGATAGCCCGTCATGTACAGCAAACTCCAGACGTTTTCGATGCTGTCGTCGATTTCATTATGCGTAAGCTGTTCGTTCAGTGTCTTGAGGATGGTTTTGCCGGCAATCAGCTCCTCGATTTCCATCCGGGCAGTGCCGGTTTTCGCCTTTTGGATCAGACTGCGCACCATGGCGTTGCCGCTGGTGTTTAGCCAATAGGCCTTCGGCTCGGCCTGTGGGTCGCTGCGAAGATCGTCACAGTAATTGATCACATCCCATGGACAATACACATTCTGTTCACCGAAGAGATAGCCATCATACCACTCGCGCGCTTCAGCACTGTGTGCTTCCAAGTCGTATTCCGACAGCATTTTTCTGACTTCCATATCAGTGAAGCCAAAATACTCATCGTATTTTACATCCGAGATAGAATGAACCTTCAGATTGTTCAGCCCCGTGAAGATGCTCTCCTTGGACACGCGCAGGCAGCCTGTCATCACGGCAAAAAACAGACTGTCGTTCGTCTTGAGTGCCGCACTGAACATCGCGCGGATCAGGTCGATCATTCGGCTATAATAGCCATGAGCGTAGGCCTTGTCCAGCGGCACGTCGTACTCGTCGATCAGCAGGATTACCTTCTGACCATAGTGCTTTTCGAGGAGCGCGCAAAGCGTCTTCAAAGACATAGCAATGTCCGAAGCATCGTCTTTCCTTTCGAGTAGCGCTTTCAGGGGCGCTCTATCCGTCTCTGAAATGCGCGGGCTTTCCATAAGGTATTGTAAACGAGATGCTTCATCGAAGATAATTCTCCTCAGGCGTTCATACGCATCCTCGAACGTCAGCCCATCCACGCCCTTGAGCGATATAAACACCACCGGGAACTTTCCCATATACGCTTCGCAAAGCTCCTCTTCTCGGCGGATGGCAAGCCCATCGAAAATGCTTTTGTCGCCGCCGATCTCGAAGAAACTCTTGAGCATGCTCATGTTCAGCGTCTTGCCGAAGCGACGCGGGCGCGTGAAAAGATTGACCTCTCCCCAATTCCGCATGAGATCCGCAATCAGTCCTGTTTTGTCTACGTAATAGAAATTCTCTTTTCGCAGCTTCTCAAAGCTGTCAATGCCCACAGGCAATTTCCTGTTCTCCATACCGCACCGCCTTTCAGGGGGACTCCTTCAATGCTCTGTCCTTATTTTACCTCATATCCCCGTGCTTATCAAGAGTTCCCCGGTTTGAAAATAGCTTAAAGCTCCTCAGTCAGCTTATTTTAAGCTACACGCTCCTCCGGTATTTTTACAGTAATTCCACTCTCACCAATCAATATTTTCCGCGCATAGCGCTTCACGATTTCCGCCATGCCCGCATCTCTGGATTGCGCAGGAATGGCTATGCCCTTTGCAGCCAGCTGATTGGCGATCTCCTGCAGCAATTCCTCCTCGCGCACGATGGGAGAAGAACAGCGTAGAGAAGCGCTGCGCCCGCAAGGATTTATTCCCTTCTTCATTCGCTCCTTGCACTTCCATGCATGGTAACTGATCTTTTCGCCATCCTGCCCCTTTTTCTGGAATGTTCTCCGGCAGTAGACCGTTCCGCATTTCTCGCAAAAGAGCATTCCCGTCAAAAAATGGCCAGATCTTCGCTTCCTCAGAATTCCTGCGTCGCGCTCCTCCATTCGCGCGGCTTCCGCTTTGCCCAGCTGCGCCTGCACCCGTTCCCACAGTGTCCGGTCAACGATACCTTCGTGGATATCCTTCAGGTAGTAGCTCCTCTTCTCGATGTTGGCGTCCGGCTTTTTCGTCAGATAATTTTTCGGGCTCTTCTTTTGCAGTTTCCTGTCGCCTACATAGACCTCGTTGCGCAATATGTAATTGATCTGTTTGACAGGCAGCGATTTCTCACTCCGCAGGCAGTGAGCGCCTTCCTGTTCCAGTATCTCCGCGATCTCCCATACCGTACTTCCATCGGCAAAAAGCTGAAATATCCTCTGCACGATCCACGCATCTCCATTGGGCACAGGCTTTCCATTTTCATCTGCGTCATAACCGAGGATCTGGTTGTTGCCCAGTTTGTATTCACTCCGTTCAAATCTACGCCGTATTGCCCAGCGGTGATTTTCACTGTTGGAGCGGCTCTCATCCATTCCCCTTGATTGTGCCGAACACGTCCCGGATGATCTGCTCCTGCCAGGGAAAGAGCAGAAACGGCTTGCCCGCCCACACGCCCTTGGTATTGAGCACACGTTGGAGTACTGCGCAGGACATTGCTTTGAATCATTCATGGCAGACCGCATGCTGCAGGAAGCCTGCATCTTTAACGTTTTACAAATCGGAGAATTATCGAAAGTCGGTTTAAGCTCCACTTTTATCGCACAGTATCCCCTCATCCCTTGGAAGCAAATGTACGGCATGCGAAATCGCCTCGTACATGACTATGAAGGTATTCGACTGAAAGTTGTCTGGTCGACCATTTCAGAGGATTTTCCTGTGTTGCACGAGCAATTACAGGAAATACTGAACCAAAATCAGTAATTATTTCCACCGCGCACCATTGCTGATGCGCGGCGTTCTTATAGCGTCAGTCGAGGAAATCATCCGCGTCATCGTCGTCCAGCGCATCGAATGGTACTGTCAAGAGTAATGCGCAAATACAACAGCGTCACTTATGAAGTTGGTAAGGCGAAGGCCGAACAGG
>CABQCM010000219.1 GCA_902462665.1 uncultured Oscillospiraceae bacterium
GCCAGCGGACTCCGACGCCGTCCGGGCGCATCGACACAGCCGCAGTCTTCGGCCGCGTCGTCCGGAGCAAAATTCAGCGGCAGCAGCTCCCGAATGACGGCGGGACGGGGAGAGAGGATCATCATGCGGTCCCCCATGCTGATGCCTTCGGGGATGTCGTGGGTTACCATCAGCGTGGTAATGCCCTCCCCTTTGAGAATCTGATAAACGTCCTCGGTCACACTCAGGCGGGTCTGATAGTCGAGCGCCGAAAAGGCCTCGTCGAGCAGCAGCAGATCGGGGCTGACGGCCAAAGTACGAATCAGCGCCACTCGCTGGCGCATGCCGCCCGACATCTGGTTGGGATATTTGTCCCGAAACTCGTACAACCCGTAGGTTTTGAGCAGACGCTCGGCCCGTTCGATGTTTTGGGGCGTTTTACACCCGCGCAGCTCGAGCCCCAGCATGACGTTACCATAAATGGTGCGCCAGTCGAGTAGGTTGTCGCGCTGCAGCATGTATCCAACGTGAGGGGTAATCTCGCGCACTTCCTCATTTTTGATGAATACCCGGCCGGCCGTCGGGCGAACCAGGCCCGAAATAATCGACAGCAAGGTGGATTTTCCACATCCGCTCGGGCCGACGATGCTGAGGAATTCGCCTTCCTCTACCGTAAAGGAAATGTTGTCCAGCGCGGTAATTTCACCGTTTTCGGCCTGATATTTTTCCGTAATCCCTTCCACCCGGAGCAATTCCATAGGCGTTCATCCTTTCTTATGAATCGGGTGGCAGAGCACAGCGTGCCTGCCTCCCCTGGCACATTCCGCCGCGCACCGGCAGGCCAAGCGTCACTTTTGCAGGCACGAAGGAAACAGCCGGCCGTGCGGCGCTTTGCCCGCCAAGGGGCGGGTATGGCTACAATGCGCAGGCGGTAACCATCCAGAGGGAATAACGCGCGGGCGGGCCGGCTGCGCATATGTTTGTTTTACGTCTGCGACGTCCGGATGAAAAGGAAGCGTCACTCATACTATATGACGGCGGGGCAAGGTTGGTTCCCGTTTATCCGAAAAAGTATAGAAGCGATAAACGAATACAGTCCAGCATACAAGGCGGAGCTGTTTGACGAATCCTCGACATAACAAAAGGGCCGGGAACCCCCGAAAGGGTTCTCCGGCCCCGGCCGTGCTTTGCTCAAAAATTATTCGTCGCGTTCCAATGGAACAAAAAGCTGTTCCAGTGTTTTGCCGTAATACCGGCACAGATCGAGGCAATATTTCATATCGACATCCTCTCCGTTTTCCAGTGCGTAGAGCACCTCGACCGGAATTCCCGAGCGCTTGGAAAGCTGCTCGTTCGACAGTCCTTGCGACTTGCGCAGAAGGTAAACATTTTCCCGTAGGATTTGAACTTGACGCGCTTCTTCAAACGTTGACATATGCAAACCTCCTCTAAATTTTTGGGCTTATATTTATGATAACTAATTTTCGCTTCAAAAGATATAGCCAGAAAGAGGAAGTTAAAATAATTTAGTGAAATAAATCAACACTTTTCCTTGAAAGTAAAAATAAAGTTAATTTTATGTTAATTTATTATTGAGAATTACACGATTTAGCACGATATGTGATTCTTTTACACGTAATATATAAATTCACAAAATAAATTCCTATATTACCAACCGCAAAAACAGACTTGACACGTGTGGATTTCTATGCTATTCTGTGGATTAGATTGGATGTGGTTGGTTTTGTTAGCAAAAGAACGGCAGGAATATATTTATCAACTCTTACAAAATACCGGCGCGGTCACGACCGCCGAGCTGATGGACCGGCTGAACATTTCCATTGAGACGGTCCGGCGCGATTTGTTAGCGCTCGAACAGGCACAGCGACTACAGCGGGTGCACGGCGGGGCTGTCACGGCGGGGGGAATGAAGCCCTTCCCCTCTCTTTCTCATCGAACGCAGGAAAACGAGGAGGCCAAGCAGGAGCTGGCCGTCATTGCAGCCGGGAAGGTTTGCGACGGCGACATCATCGGCGTGGACTCTGGCAGCACCGCCCTGCTCTTTGCCGAGGCGCTCAAGAAAAATCTGTCTTCCCTGACGGTTGTCACCTATTCCCTGGATGTATTCGAATGTCTCTGCCGTTTTAAAAACTTTCAGGTCATTTTATGCGGGGGCTATTTCTGCGCCGAAGAAAACGCCTTTTATGGCGCAATGGCACTGGAAACGCTGGAAAAGCTCCACATGCAAAAGGTCTTTGTCTGCCCATCGGCCCTTTCCCTGAAAAACGGAATTGGGGACTATCAAAAAGAACTCTATCCGCTGCAAAAGCAGCTTCTTGTCAGCGGCGACGAGGTTTATGTACTGGCCGACAACAGCAAATTTGAGAAAAGCGCGCTGTTTCAGCTGGACGCAATGAAACCGCACTACACTTATGTGACCGACCGCGGCCTATCCCCTGAGCTGCGGCGTCTATATCGTGAAAATCAAATTAAAATTCTTTGCGAGAGAGGCGATGCGCAATGAAGGTTTTATTGGCTTTGGTGGACGGTATGCGTCCCGACGCGCTGGCTGAGGTTCCCGAGGCGCGCAGGCTGATGCAGGCTTCCCGCTATTCAATGAAGGCACAAACGGTATTCCCGCCCGTAACGCTGCCCTGCCATATGTCGCTGTTTCACAGTGTCAGCCCCGACCGACACGGCACCACCACCAACATTTACGCTCCACAGGTGCGGCCCGTGCGGGGGTTATGCGAGGTTCTGCGTCAAAATCAGAAACAGTGCGCCTTTTTCTACAACTGGGAAGAGCTGCGCGACCTTTCCCGCCCCGACTCGCTGGCCTTCAGCTGCTTTGTTTCGGGACATTCGGCCGGCTATGCGCAAGCCAATCGTTTTGTCGCGGAACAGGCCGTCGACTACATAAACAAGGCGCAGCCCGATTTTGCGTTTCTCTATCTCGGATGGCCGGATGACGCTGGACACAACAATGGCTGGGGAAGCCCGCCGTATCAGGAGGCGGTGCAAAGCTCGTGGCGGGACATTGAGCGTGTGATGGAGGTTCTCACCGAGGAATACGCCGTCATTATCACTGCCGACCATGGCGGTCACGGGCGCGGCCATGGCGTGGATATTCCGGAGGATATGACCATTCCGATGATTCTGCACGGCGCCCCCTTCTCCCCCGGCGAAATCAAAGAGGAGGTCAGCATTCTGGATTTGGCTCCCACCATTGCCGCCCTGCTGGATACCGAACCGGATGAGGCTTGGGAAGGAAGGAACCTGTTACGCAGCGTTTAAGTGACAAACGACAAATCCGGCGAACCATCGCCCTGTTTGCAGCGGCGTATCTGGTCAGCTATATCACCCGCATCAACTACGGGGCGGTGATTGCCGAAATGATGCAGCAAACCGGTATGGACAAAGCTAGCTTGTCGGCCGCGCTGACGGGCAGCTTTATCACCTACGGCGCCGGCCAGCTAATCAGCGGATGGTTTGGCGACCGCATTCAGCCCAAGCGTTTGGTGCTGGGTGGGCTGCTGACCACCGCCGCGATGAACCTTGCGCTCCCCTTCTGCCGCACCCCGCCGCAAATGACTGCGGTATGGTGTGTCAACGGCCTGGCGCAAGCCTTTCTCTGGCCGCCCCTCGTCAAGCTGATGACCACCCTGTTTTCGCAAAGCGATTACCGGCGGG
>CABQCM010000220.1 GCA_902462665.1 uncultured Oscillospiraceae bacterium
AAGTAGTTTTAATTGCAGCGGCTCTTTTTCCGGTTTGCAATCAGAAGGAGAACGACCGCGCCGACAATCAGCGCTGCGCCGCCCACGGTAAAGAGCACGGTGCCCATGCCGCCGGTGAGGGGCAGATCAAAGCCGGTGGAGTTTCTCACCGACCGAACGATATAACCCTTTTGAGCGTCATCGCCGGTCTGGTTTGTTTTCTGTCCTACACCCTGGGCGTTTACCGTATCGGGAATACCGTCGGGGCCATTGACATAGTCTTCACCCTTCAGGGTCATCTCATCCACAATGTAGAACTCAATCGGCGCCTTGAGAAGGAGGTAGCCGCCCGCCGGAGCCTGAACCTCGGTAATGCGGTAGGTTCCCACATCCAGACCCTTGAGCATCAGGATACCAAGCATGCTTTCGTTTTCACCAACTTTATCGCCGGTTTGCACTTTGTTCTGATTGCCGGTCAAGGTGCGCTCATAAACGCCGTTATTGCCTGCGGTGAAGTAAACCGGGCTCCAGGTATCTCCCGTTTTCTTGTCCACCGTAAAGACGGCGCCGGGCAGCTTAATGGTTTCCTGCTCACCAGTTTTGATCAGCTTAAAGCCATAGGTGTACACGACCGCGTCGTCGCTGATGGTTTTGCCAGCCTCCGTGGTATAGGGGTTGTTGGCATAGGTCATCTGCGCCGGGCTGCGGTTGCCGTCCTTACCAAGCACGGCGTCTGTGTCTACCGTCGCGTCGTAGACTATTTTTATCTCTTTGTAAGTGGAAATCCGGTCATATTTGCCGTCAAAATCGACCGTAAAGCCGCTCGAGTATGCCGCCTGTTCCTCTGTTGTCAGCGTCAAGGAAGAATAAGTATAATCTGTTCCAGCGGTCAGCAGCGTTTCTGCTCCTTCGGCGTTCACACCGTACACCTTAACCGACCCGTTTGTCATGGTCAAGCCCTTCGGAACTCGGTCGGTGATGCTGAAGGTTTTGGATATGGCATTGTCGAGATACTTCGGAACACCGGCGGTAATGGTAAAGTAAACAGTATCGTCCATACCGGCGGTAACCGCGTCGGCGCCCTCAGCGGTTGCCGACACGTCGCTTACCTTTTTCGTAAGGCTTACGTCAGCGGCCTTAATGTTCAGCTCAGCCGGCGAGGAGACATACCAGCCGGGATTGACAAAGCCGCTGTCGGCTGTTCCGGGATTCGTAGCATAATACACTGGCGTCAGGTTGGCGACGGCCGATTGATAAATCCGGCTGCTGCCTTCCACAAGGACGATGTAGCTACCCTTGGAAAGCCCTGTGATGGTGGTCGTAGGATTATTGTCAGTAAACTGTCTGGTCTGTACCAAGGGGATTCTTTCCTCTTCGTTATCAGGGTCTTTGCCACCCATTACATATTGACCGTTCTTAATGACAAAGTTGATGCCTGCCACGCCGACTCCGTCTTTATTGAATTGGATCAGGTTATTGCGAATCGCGGCAGTCAACGCATCGATGAAGCCGACATACTCAGGGTCAGTGGAGTAAACGTTTTCGTCTTGAACGAATTTAGTATACTCTGCGGTAACAGCGTTTTCGTTTGCCGTATCGATATATTTTTTATACGTATCGTGAGCCGCAATCCACTCTGCCACGCCTTTCGCCCAGTAATAAACCGGCTCTTTGGGCTGATGCTGCGTGTTATCCGCGCTGTCTTCCACATTCACCTTAATGATGCGGAAAGCCGTGGCGCTCATATTCGCGGTGATTTCATTTTTGGTTGCGTCGAGCGTTACCGTAATTCCTCCCAGGTCGCTGTCCGTAGGCCCAAGCTGGATTAACTGCGCAAAGCACGAAAATGTGCTGACAACGCACAGCGCGACGCACAGTACCAGAACAAAAGCCTTTTTCCATGATTTGTTCACTTTTGTTTCCTTCTTTCATTAATATTTTATAATCAACGGTTCGAATTGGGTTTCCACCGTTAATTCCGGAAATGACGGCCGGCGACGCCGCCTCTTCTACGCCTTCGCAGCGAGAAGGCGAGCGCCCCAGCCGCCGTGGCCGCAAACAGCCCCGCGCCCAGCAACGCAAACCGGAAGGTCCTGCGGCCGCCTGCAAAGGGCAGATCGGTCAGAGGCATGTTCATAAGTTGATAGCTGCGGGTCGTTACGCCGTCGGTCTCGATTTCTTCGGTCTTAAATGCCGGCGGTTTGTTCGCGGCGTCCCCCACCGTGCGGATATTCTCTATTTTGGCGGCGCCGTTTTCGTCGACGACAGAAAACTGCCACTGCCCCTTGGGAAGAACATATCCGCTCGGGGCGGCCGTCTCAATCAGCCGGTAGGTTCCCTCCAGCGGCAGGGAAAAGCTTACCATTCCGTTGGCGTCGCTTTCGGCTTCCTGAGTCAGCAACCAACCGCTGCCTTCGGGCGCGCCGCCTGTGGGAAGCAACGCACTGTCCGGTTCCCCATCGCCGCTCCACCAATACATGGCAAACCGCGCGCCGGGGAGGGGAGTTTTCCAATCCACCCCGTCCACCTTGGTAAAGGAAAACGAAATGGGGTCGCCGTAGACGTTAATGTATTCCGCCAAAGCCGCGTCGCCGTCTGCGGCAGAGGTTATCACTCCGCGGCGAACCTCCCCGCCCAACGGGATATATCCGGCCCGATCGCCGATTATCTCGGTTACGGTGTAGCGCGTGCCCACCGGCAAGCCCTTGATGGTGATGCTTTCATCGTGATGCAGCACAACGGTGTCGCCGCTGCGGATGTATCCGGCCTTATCCGTTCCATAGAAATAGAAGTCCTGCGCCTGTACATCCTCGTCCGTGTTTTCCAGTGTCAGTGTAAATTGGAAATTCCGGGTGTATTGTTCTTCGGTGAGGTTCTGGCCGACTACCTTTTTGCTGATGGTCAATGTGTTGGTATTCGGTTCTTCCTCAAGGCGGTCGGTTACAACCACGGTATTCAACAGCCGGAACAGGCAGCTCAGGTCGGTGTCACCCAAATTTTCTCGGTTGGCGTTGCGGTTCGCCCCCTCCTCATTGGTGCGAAGGGCCTCCCAATTTTGCTTGACCCTAGCGGTAATGAATCCGCTCTCGGTCACAAAGTAGGGATAGAGCCTCTCCCCGCCGTCCTCATCGTGCAGACCGTACTCCTGCAAGGCGTTCTTGCCATAATGCAGATTCATACCGCGCGGCACAGTCGTTCCCGCCAGCGTCACTGGCTGCCAGCCGTCCGGAGCAAAGCTGCCGCTCGGCTGAACCAGAGCATACGCGGTGATATCCCGCAGGGTAATGTTTACCTCCTCGTCGGCGGCATATTTTTTCATGGTCTGCACCAACTTGCCCACGCCCGCCAGCACGGTGATACCGTCGCCCGGTTGGCCCGCGTCCGCATAAATGGAGTAAATGCCTACGTGTATGGGCGTCACCGTGTCGTTGAGCTGGCACCCGGGCGGGGGGCTGACCTCTCTTAGATAGTAGGTATCCCGCGCCATGTCCGTCCAAGCAATCTCCGCATAGCCGGGAGCGATTTGGCCTTCCGGCGTTTCTTCCGGAGAAGGGGTAAAGATTAAAACGCCGGACCGCCCGCCGATGGTGGCCGTCGTACCCCGAACAACCTCATTTTTGCACGTGCTGTCGGTATAAAGGGCAAACACTGCGCCGTCGTGGCCCTTGCCGTCCTG
>CABQCM010000221.1 GCA_902462665.1 uncultured Oscillospiraceae bacterium
TTTGGGGTTGGCACCGAAGTAGGACGAGCGATAGCCCGTCACCGTCAGGGGACGAGGATTTCCCACGGCGTTGAGCACCATATCGAGCGAGTAGCAACCGATGTCGCCCAGAGCGCCGATTCCGGCCGTTTTATCCTCGATAAAGGTACTGTTAGGGATTCCGCGACGGCGGCCGCCACCAGTCTGGATGTAATATACTCGGCCCAGCTCGCCCGATTCGACGATTTTGCGAATCATCTGCATGTTGGCGTCCATTCGGGGTTGAAAGCCGATGGAAAGCAGCTTACCCGAAGCCTTTTCGGCTCGGATGACATCGACCGCTTCGTCCAGAGTGACCGTAAAGGGCTTTTCCAGCAAAACGTTGACCCCGTGGCGAAGGGAATCGATGGTACATTCGGCGTGGGTGCGGTTATAGGTGCAAACGCACACCGCATCCAATTCTTCCGCTTCCAGCATGGCGGTATGGTTGGGATAGGTGCGCACTCCCTCCAGGCCGTAACGCTGGAAGAATCGATCGGCTTTGCCGGGGATAAGATCCGCTCCGGCGACGATTTCCGCGTCGGGCATCTGCTTGAGGCTTTCCACGTGGGATTCGGCAATCCAGCCGGTGCCGATGATGCCGAAGCGCAGCTTGCGGCCGGGATCGGCGGGAGCTTGTTCGTGCATGGTGGGAGTAAACTGGCTCAATACCGCGTCAGACACAATCATCATCCTTTGTTGTTTTTTTATTTGACCGGCAGCCCAATACGAGGAAAAGCGGACTGTCGATAGAAGCCGGTTATAAGCTTTTGAGGTATTCCACGCTTTCTTTTGCGCATTGCATCGCCGTTTTTCCCTTTGAGGGCATATCCTGCTCGACGACGAGCCACGACGTACCGGCATCAACGGCTGCGCCGAGGATGGCGGGAATGTTTTGAACCCCTTGCCCGACCGGACGGAATTCAAACGCGGACGGCTCGGACTCGCCGCCCTCGTCCTCAATGCCGATGAGAGAATAAAGGCGTTCCGGCTTTTTGCCGGGCATCACGAAATCTTTGAGATGAACCACTGGGGCGCGCCTGGAATATTTGCGGATATAATCGGCCGGATTTTCCCCGCCGACGTTGACCCAGCAGGTATCCAGCTCGGTGGCAAGAAGCTCGGACGGAACCTCGCGGTAGAGCAGGTCGAGACCATATTCGCCGTTTATCTTACAAAATTCAAAGTCATGGTTGTGGTATAAAAGCTGCATCCCCAGCGAAGAAGCAAGCTCGCCCAATGTACGGGCCTGCTGCAAGACGGTGGCAAAGCCGGGCTGGCCGGGGCGGTGTTCTTCTGTTAAATAGGGAATCGCGATATAGCTGCAGCCGATGGCGGCATAATCCCCAAGGATGCGCTGCGGGTCGGATGTCATTTCCTCCAAAGGCACGTGGGCGCTGATGGGCGTCAGCCCGGTCTGGCGAAGGATATCGGCTACCTCCTTGGCGCTTTTGCCATATAGCCCGGCGAATTCCACCCCGTCGTAGCCCATTTCTTTGACCTTGCGGATGGTGCCGACAAAGTCCTTTTCCATATCGTCGCGTACCGAATATAATTGTAATGCAATGGGAAGGTTCATGGTGTATCCTCCTATATAGTATGTGACATCCGAACACGAATCGATTGATACGAGCAGTTTGGTCTGAGCCGGCGTCAACCCCCTTGACCATACGCTGGGTTGCCCTGCGGTCTTTTCCTTGTCCGCGCCCCAAACCGCCCTCGTATCAACTGCTGCACATCTCCCGGCATGAACCAAGGGGACGCCTAGCGGTGCGGCGGACGCGGGCAGGTTGCCGCCACGTCCGGAACGGCAAACCGTCAGGCGATCCTTTGATCCGCCGGGAGACGGTTCGGGTTCGGATGTCTTATACTATTATATTTTGCTTGTATCATAGGATAAAAAGTGCTATAATGCAAGCCAGAAACGGGTGAAAACAAGACAAATCTTGCTGGTTTGGAGGCGTTGTATGCATTTTGTTTATGAAGAACGTTCCACGCTGGCTCATTACGGCCATTGTTTGGCATTTGGTCCCCATTTACATGAAATGGTGGAGCTGGTGTATATGCGGCAAGGACGTTCCCTGGTGCAGGTGGATTCCAAAGAGTATGAATTCGGGGCGGAGGATGCGATGATTGTTTTTCCAAACCAGGTGCATGCTTATCGCACGATAGACCGGGAGGATTACATCATCTGTATTTTTTCTCCCGACAATTTTCCCGAGTACCGTACCATTTTTCAAAAGCGTATACCGACATCGCCGGTGATTTTCTGCGGGGAACGCGCTGGGTGGATTCAGCAGCTCATGGAAGAAATTGAAGAGCTCGAGCGCCGTCGTCCTCCCTATTGGGAAAGTACACAAAGAGGGTACTATCTGGCGCTGCTCGGGGAGCTGTTTGGCCGCGTGGACTTTTGTGACGCGGGCCACACGGACGGCGACGCTTTGCGGCAAATTCTTCGTTACTGCAATGTGCATTACACGGAGGAGATGAGTCTGGAGGCGCTGGCGCGGGCGGTACATTTGAGCAAGTACACCGTCTCTCGCATGTTTTCTCAGAAACTGCACATGAGCTTTTGCGATTACCTGGGGGCGTTGCGGATTTCCGAGGCTTGCCGCCGTCTGGAGACGCGTTCGGAAAACATCACCGATATTGCCTACGCGGTGGGAGCTGGCTCCACCCGCTCTTTCAACCGGCTGTTTCAAAAGTATACCGGTATGACACCTCGGCAATATCGCGCTGCCAAAGAAAGCTGCAAAGCCTGATGTGTGAGGTTCGCAGGACAGAGGGCAGCTGTCGTATTGAGAGCGTGCTCCAAACCCGGCGGCGTATCCGGGAATGGAGAAAAACCGATTTACTTTTGACCTGCGCTCATGTATAATAAAAACATTACCGCATACGACCTCAAGACGAAAGGAAGCAAAGCATTTTGGAAAGTCGGTCAAATCGTATGTTGCGAAGAATGGGCCGCGGCTTGCACCGGTTGGCGGCATTGCTGCTGTTGGCGGCGCTGCTGTCGATTTCGGCGTCGGCCGGCGATCATACGATCACAGCGGGCGAGCTTGGCTCCAGTGTGGGGGTGCATCTGCCGGACTCTTACGCCGTAATCACCGCCGATACTTTGGAGCATCAGGGAGAGCTGCTGCGCCGCAGCGGAAAAACGCCGGAGGAAATCCGGCCCTATTTTGAACAGGGCTGTCTTTTTATCGCGTTGCCTCCGGGCAGAGATTTTGAAATCTCCATGACCCGCATGACCGACGCGGTATCTCAGGGGATGGTTAACCTGATCGATCTGTCGCTGGATGAACAGGATCGCGTGCGCGATTTGCTGCTTGGCGAGGCAATCGAGCAGGGGAGGGAGGTTCGCGCGGTGGAGCGCGGCGGCGCGTTGTTTTTTCGCGTGTCCGACCGGGAAGAGGACGTTTCACAGGCGGCCGGCGCGGTTGGGGAACGGGAAAAGAACGTCTACTATGTTACCGTTCTCAACGGAAGCTATTTGACGCTGAGCTTATCCGATCCCTCCGGAAAGCTACAAAGCGGCGTAATTGAGCAGTTTGAAACCGTTTTCCAGTCTTTCGATTTTCAGGTTACCGGCACCATTCTGGCGAGCGAGAGCGACAAGCTTCAGGTG
>CABQCM010000222.1 GCA_902462665.1 uncultured Oscillospiraceae bacterium
CACCGAGCGGGCGTTTCCCGTGACCATTGACCCAATTGTTACCACGCCGCAGACCATCGATGCATGTACGGTGGCTAATGTTCACTCGGATGCACCAAACGCCACCGGCGGCAGTTCGATCCAACCCAAGGTCGGGAAATATGCAAATGGTGTGTATCGAATTTACATGGAATTTGATCTTCCAAGCCTGCCGGGAACCTCCATTGTAACCAATGCCGTTCTGGGGTTGGGTATTTACAACGATGCTCAAAACCCGGTCGCGGGCACTCGATATCTTGAGTTTTACGACGGATCTTTAAATGAAGAAGAAGGTCCGACCATCCATACCGTTTCGTGGAACAACCAATATTTGAGCGACCGCACCATGATGGAAAGTGATTATGCCCCTTCCGGGAATGCGTGGCTGGACTTTGATATTACCAAGATGGCAAAAAGGTGGTATGAATTTTACAACTCGGGGCTGATGATCAAAGCCAGCGACGAATCTACCAATGGCTATCATTGGATCGCCGGCCCTGGTTTTGGTACGCCGTCAGGTCGACCGGTGCTATCCATTTACTATACCGACGCCAAAGGACTGGAAGGACATTGGTCTTATCATACGCAATCGGTTGGCAGAGCAACGGCCTCGGTCAATGATTTTAACGGCAATCTGGTGGTCAGTCATACTGACTGGACGGACGATAATCTTCGCATGCCCTATACCATCGCTCATGTCTATAATTCCGGCATGGGAAATCAAAGCTATACAAAATATGGTTCTACCGCAGCTTTTGGTCTGCAAACCGGAACAGGATTTCAACTCAATCTTCAGCAGCGCATTGATCCTGTTACGGACACAGCCATGACGGAAAACGGTTACGCCTATGTCTGGCTGGACGGCGACGGAACCCAGCACTTTTTCAAACAAGTGAGCGGGAAGGCAAATACATGGGAGGATGAGGATGGCTTAAATCTGATTCTAACCAAAGAAACCGTAGGAAGTATCACTTATCTGTATTTGACTGACAAAGACGATAATTTGTTTATTTTCAACGCAAGCGACGGATTGCTCTATTATATCACCGATAACCTGCCGGACAGCGCCAATGCCGTGGTGAAGCGAAAGAATTACATCGGTCTGGGATACAATGGAACGGTATTGCAGAAGGTCTATGATACGGACAATAAAACGATAGCAAGCTTTGTCTGTAATTCCAGCAACTACCTGACGCAGATAAAAGACAAAGCAGGGCGAATCACTCAGTACAACTACGATTCTTTTAACGAGCTAACTACCATTCAATATCCGGATAATACGGAAATTCAGTTCTCATACGACACGATGGGAAATATCACTCAAATTGCAAATAATGAAAATCAACGGCTGGTATATACCTATAAGACCGGCTCCCGACGCGTGACCAATGTGACGCAGCTCGGCCAGGCGGGAAGCACGGGACAAAACATAAAATTGAGCTTTCAAACCCCCAATACCACCGGCTTTACCTACACCACACGCAGCAATCAGGGAGTCGATCATACCATGACCGAGCTGTATGAGTTCGACCGTTACGGCCGGGTATTCAATCTGGAAGACTTAGACGGCGGAGCATCTAGCTGCGTGTATACCGCTTCGGACAACGATAAAACCAAAAACCGCATCGTCAGTACCAGCAGCGCTGAGAAGGGGGTCAACAACCTGCTCATCGACTCGAGCTGTGAGGATGCATCCAGCCGGTGGGTGCCGTATGTCGGTACGAGCGGCGGCGGGCAGAAGAGTTTTGCAAGTAACGTTGGATATTTGGGAAAGCAATCCATGTGTTTAAGTACATGGAATGCCGGCTCCGAATCCGGGGATATTGGCTATACGCAAAATTTGAGTATCGAACCTAATACCTGGTATACGCTTTCGGCTTACATCAAAGGAAATAATAAATTGGAGGGGTCTGCAGCGGACTACAGCGCCTCCTGTGCTAAGTTAATCATGCGGGCCTATCAAGGAACGACATTCTTGGAAACCCAATATTCTGCGGCCGGCACAGCGACTACCGACGAGAACGGCTGGCAGCGGCTGATTTTAACCTTCCAAACGCCCGCCAATGCGGATAATATCTCGGTCGGCAGTTATTTAAAGGGCTATTATGCAAAGGTGTACTTCGACTGCTTCCAGTTAGAAGAAGGACAATCGGCCAACGCCTATAATATGCTGCAAAACGCCGACTTTGCGTGGGGCGCAAACGGACGGGAAAAATCCTCGGACGACCATTCCATGCCCTCTGGATGGACTGCCGTTAACTGCAATCTCAGCGGATCGGATGGCCGGGTGCAAGGCGACAGCATGACCAGTACTTATGGCTTTTCGATCTCCGGGGATCGGGGAAAGACCAAACAGATTTATCAGGAGGTAGCGATCAACAAGCCAGCCGGCAATCTGGCGTTTTCGGCCATGTGCAAAGCGCGGGGAGCCTCGCTGCCCAATGTGTTGATCGATCGCACGTTCGGTTTCCGCCTGCGCTTCCATCTCATCGACCAGAGGGACCAGCCCACGGTAGAATGGTCGGACTTCATCCGATTCAATCCTGATACCGAATCCTTGCAGACAACCACCAAGTCCGTGCGGGTATCCGAGTCGAATCAGGATAAAACCCTGGTCAAAGTGGATTTTATCATTGAGTACGGCAGCAATGCGAACCACGCCGTTTTTTATCTGCCGCAGCTTCGCATGGATCTAACCGGTACCAACTACACCTATGACAGCCAAGGCAATCTCATTAGCGCCAAAGACAATGCTGGGCGAAACGCAACCTACGATTACAACACCACCACCCAAAATCTCACCAAGCTGACCGACCCGGAGGGAGACGAGACGGAATATACCTATTCCGAAACCAACCCGCACCAGGTGGTATCGGTGCGCCAAAGCGCCAGTCTCACTACGCTGGATGTGGAATACGATGATTATGGAAACGTCGTCCAATCCACTTATGGATCAACCTGGTCGTCGAACAAAATTGTAACCTCGGCTGCGACGCAAAACAACGGGTATCACCCTTCGTATTCCGTCGACGCACGGGGCAACAAAACGATGTATTATTACAATTTCGATAAAAATTTGCTGACCAGCACCCGCGATCCAAACGGCTCCTTCATCAATTATTCTTATGACGCGAACAACGACCGCTTAACCAAGGTGTCGCAATCCAATATTTCCAACAGTTATCAGTATGACAGCACCGGAAGGCTGACCTACATTCATCACAACAACTTTTTCTATAACAACAACTACAATGAGTTCGGCAATCTGTCTTCCGTCCGGCTGGGAACCTCATCCAGCGGGCAAACTCTGGCTTCCTATGCTTACTACGGCAAAAATGGAGCGCTAAAGACCACCACCTACGGCAATGGGGATACGGTCGGTTATACCTACGATAACCTTGACCGTTTGCAAACAGTAGCGTATAATGGAATCGAAAGCTATGAGTACGTCTACGACGCCAGAGGAAATCTCTCCAAAGTGAATTCGTTGACGGACGATCATTACACGGCCTATCAGTACGATTTGCTCGACCGCGTGACCGATGTGTTCAAGGGGAGCAATGCCCGGTTCCATTATACTTACGACATTATGAATCGCGGAGTGAACACCTCTTATACCT
>CABQCM010000223.1 GCA_902462665.1 uncultured Oscillospiraceae bacterium
AGGTATTGACAAGATTTTATGATAGGAAATGTGAGCCGATTTCGAAAAAACAAGCGTTAAAGACATCGTTGGAGACTTGCATTAGGATGTTTGAACAAGCATCCAATAGCACTCATAAATTCGGCTACGATGCATATGATGAGTTCATTCGAGGTTTTGAGCTTGGAGAGGATGCGTACAAAGCGACATGTGTATGCGATCAGTTCCATATCGGTTCTATGCAGGACGCACGCCGGGCAGCGTATATCTACCTCAGCTCAAGCGCAAACCTGCTCGACGGCGAAAACAAAGCAAAGCTTGAAAACGCTGCGGGGATTTACAAGAAAATGTTTGATAATTTAACCGAAGCAATGCCCTATGAGAAAACAACCCCTATATTTAACGATAATATCATTTATTCTAAGCCGGTATGGAACGAAGAACAACGCCGCGCCGTGGTAAGAGCATTAAAAGAAAACAAAGAATTGGAGAAACAAGTACGTGTCATTGTTTCGGAAATTATTTCTGACATGGATTGATTCTTGATCGGTGCCTTCTGATAAAATATCCCTCTGGTTCTACCAAAAAGGCGCCGCAGAGCATTCTGCGGCGTTTCTTTTATTCAAACTATTTACGGGAAGCACCATTTACCGGCATGAAAAAGAGTAGACAGCGTTGTCCTCATTCTCACCCGCCAGCCCGGCTGCCGATAGGCGCGCCCCTATGAATCGGTGGTACGTATTCAATTCCAGCCGAGATAGTCAATGGGGAGGGTAGCACAGGCATTCAGCTCCTGCCCTGCGACATGGCCGGCGGCAAGCTCATAGCAGCCTTGAGCCCCCACCATCACGGCGTTATCCCCGCACAAGGATAGCTCGGGATAATACAGCTCCCAGCCCTCTTTGGCACAAATTTCGCTCATCTGCCGGCGAAGCAGGCGGTTGGCCGAAACCCCACCCGCCAAAGCAAGCCGGCGGTAACCGAGATCGCGCGCCGCAAGGGTAAAACGCTCGCAAAGCTGACCGCACACACCTGCGCGTACCGCAGCGGCCAAGTCGGGAACCGAGTAGTCCTCCCCCTTCTGCTGCTTGTTGTGAATGAGATTGACCACCGACGTTTTTAGCCCAGAAAAGCTGAAATCATAGGGGCTGTCTTCTACTTTTGGACGAGGAAGACAGAAAGCTGCGCTATTCCCCGTCTCGGCCGCTTGGTCAAGATGAATACCGCCGGGATAGGGCATTCCCATCGCCCGGGCCGTTTTGTCGAAGCACTCGCCCGCGGCGTCGTCCCGTGTACGCCCTACCACACGAAAACGGGTGTAGTCAAGCACCTCCACAATATGGCTGTGCCCCCCCGAAACCACTAAGCAAAGAAAGGGCGGCTCCAAATCGGGATGTGTGACATAATTCGCCGCGATGTGCGAACGAAGATGGTGCACCGGAACGAGCGGCTTATGACTGGCCAGTGCCATCCCTTTGGCAAAATTTACCCCCACCAGCAGCGCGCCGATGAGACCCGGCGCAAAGGTGACGGCAATGCCGTCGACGTCGCTCAAAGCGCATCCCGCACGCTCCAGTGCGAGCGACACTACTTGCGATATATTTTCCGCGTGACGGCGGGAGGCGATTTCCGGCACCACGCCGCCGAACTTTTTATGCTCTTCCACCTGCGACGATACGACGCTGGAAAGCGCCTGACGACCGCGCACCACCGCCGCCGCCGTCTCGTCGCATGAGCTTTCGATTGCGAGAACCAGCATGTTCCCGCCTCCTTTTCCACTTCATCTAGGATACATTCCGGCACAGAGGGTGTACTCTTCCCATTCAGTCCCCGCGCCGCCTGTCTTGTTCAACTTCTTTTTTCGCTCAGACCGTCGCATTCGACCGAGCCTCGCTCTCCACTCGTTTGAAATAGGCGATTTCTTCCCTCAAGCACTCCAGCAAGCGGTCGTAGTCCCCATCGTGATAAAAGGGCATGAGAATGGCCGGGCCGTCAAAGCCAACCTTGTTGAGTTCACGAAAAATCAAGGGGTAATCCGCCATCCCCTCATAAGCCGGCACGAAAGAACGCACCCATCCTTTGCTGGGAGACAGCCGATCGCCTGAACGCTGGACACAGGCATCTTTCGCCCCCAGTGCGGCAATGTACTCGCCCAACAGCTCAATCTGATAATCAAACAGCTCGTACCCTTCCTGCGCAAGGTTGTTGCCGGGATCGAGCTTGACTCCCACCGTGCGCGGATCCAGCCCTTCGAGAAGCGGATAGGCCGCCGTGGCGTTGTGGGGATAGCAATGCCCATGAATCTGGAGAATCATGCGCAGCCCCGCCTTGCCGGCCGCGTCGGCCGCCCGCTCCACGAGGGGGCGCAACACCTCCCGCAGTCGGCGATACGGCCCTGCGATACGCTTGCTGATAAAATCCACCCGAAAGTCGGTGATGCCACAGTCTTTGAGAATGGCCAGCTCCCGAGACAGCGACGGAATCTCGGCCAGGGAAAACGGTGGCTCGGCATAGGTAACCATCAGCCCCTGCGCGGCGGCCGCCGCAACATAACGCGGTAGGGTCTGGGCCATGTCCTCCCGCTGAACCCAATATCCATCGCGAACCATGGCGGTCGGCCCATCCACCCCCAGCTCGCGGCAGGTATGCATCAATTCCTCCAAGGGCAGTTTTTGAAGAAATTTTGGAAACAGGTAATAGCGCATTGGATTTCACTCCGTTTCAACCATGTCGTTTCAATATTGTACCTCACCCGCCCTGCGGACGCAAGTAATTTTTCCTTTTCATGTCACAAAAAATAGCCCCTGTTTGCACAGGGGCCACAACACAATTACTGCGGAAGAGCATATTTTTCCAAATCCTTCTTAAATTCAGCCACAAACTGCGGCTGACCGGAATTTTTCAACTCATTGAGATACCCGTGGGTATCGAATTGGGATTCGGCAATCTGAATGAGACATACTGCGATGTTGGAGCAATGATCGGACACTCGCTCGTAATTGGTCAGTAAATCCGACAGAACAAACCCAAGCTCAATGGTACACGCTCCTTCCTTCAGGCGTTGGATATGCCGGATTTTCAGCTCCGCCTTGAGGGAATCCACCACCTGCTCGAGCGGCTCGACCCGGCGTGCCAGCTCGATGTCGTTCTCGACAAAGGCCTGTATGGTAAGGGTGACAATATCGGTGACCGCTTGGGTCAGCACCTTGAGTTCGCCGGCCGCCTGCTGCGAAAAGTGGATGCCCTTGTCCTGCATTTCACGGGCGGCGTCGAGCAGATTGACCGCGTGATCTCCTATACGCTCCAAATCGCCGATGGTGTGCAGCAGTTTGGAAATTTCGTTGCTGTCCCGCGCGGTCAGTTCCCGGCTCGACAGCCGCACCAGATAGGTGCCCAGCCGATCCTCAAAGCGGTCGATTTGCTCTTCCTGTTCCAGGATGCGCAGGGCGGACTTTTCCTGATAGCCCTGCAGCAGACCCATTGCATCAAATAGAGTATCGCGCGATAGCCCGGCCATGGCGGCCGCAGCCTTTTTACATTGCTCCAATGCAAAAGCGGGGGTATTTAAAAAACGTTCGTCGAGCGCGGGTTCCTCGTTTACGGTGTCCTTATCCCGAATGGACCAGCTCGCCAACTTCTCCAGCC
>CABQCM010000224.1 GCA_902462665.1 uncultured Oscillospiraceae bacterium
GGGAGCCATACCGCCAATAGATTTCCTCCCCCTGCGAATGAAACGCCAGCACATGGCTGACGCACCGCTCCCTGCAAAGCTGGGTCAGGGCTTTGGTTTCCGGCTCGCTCTCGGGAGCCGGCCCGCCGTACTGCCGCGCCCCGGGGCCGAATATCCCCGCGGCGCGCTCCATTTGACGCAAGCGTTCCCAGCCCGCGTCAAAGTTATGGTTAATATCCACCCCGTTTGCATTGGCGTTCCACCGGCTGAAGTCCCGCCCGCACAAACGGGAGAGCCGGTCTCCCATCTCCAGCGCACCTTGTGCGCCATGAAGAGCAATTTCGCAGCCATCGGGATTCACCCGGGGGACAAAGAGCAGATGATGCTCTTTGAGGATGAGGCCTACGTTCATCTGAGACAGCGGGGCGCGGTTGTCCCATGCGCGGCACAACCGCTCGACGAAACGCAGCAACAGCGGCGAGGTAATGTGCTCCGTTCCATGAAAGGCTCCTGCATAGAGCACCGCTGGACGGTCCTCGTTGCCCAGAGAGAGACAATATATTTCCCGCCCCAGCACACTCTGGCCGATGGTGTTGAGGCGAAGTGTCGGAAAACTGGTTCGCAGGGCGAACACAGCGGTCTGCATTGCGTCGAAGTCATAATCGCGAGTGACAATAATCTGCTGCTCCATAGTCATACCATGCCTTTCTGATTGCATTCATGCGCGCCTTGCGGCGCGTCTTTCCGTACGAGCTTTGATATCACGAGAAAGGAAGAAAAATCAATGGAACTCACCGAAACACCCCTGCGCGGGGAAATATTATATGATGGGAAAATTTTGCGTCTGCGGGTTGACGAAGCGCGGCTGCCCAACGGCCGCGTCGCCAAACGCGAGGTGGTGGAACACAACGGCGGCGTTTGCATTGCCGCGCTGACCGACGAGGATGAGCTTCTGTTCGTGCGCCAGTATCGTTATCCGTATCAGCAGGTGGTTACCGAGCTTCCGGCCGGCAAGCTAGAACGCGGAGAAGACCCGTTTGAGGCGGGCAAGCGGGAGTTGACCGAGGAAACCGGTGCGTCGGCGGCAGAGTATTATCATCTGGGGCAGCTGTATCCCTCCCCTGGCTACTGCGCCGAAATCATTACCCTTTACCTCGCCACCGGCCTACAGTATGGGGAAATGAATCCCGACGAGGACGAATTTCTTGATGTACAGTGCATTCCACTGACCGAAGCGGCTGAGATGGTAATGCGGGGCGAGCTGCCCGACGCCAAAACTCAGACCGCGGTACTCAAGGTTCTCGAGTGGGTTCGCCGCGGCAAAACAGGGTTACAACGAGTACAGGAAACCGCAAACTCCCCCGCCTAAAAGGGTTTCACAAGGTAAAATCCAACGAAAGGATGAAACGACAATGCTTCAGGCCATTTTGTTTGACATGGACGGCGTGCTGGTCAACTCGGAGCCGGTCATTCTCAAATCAGCTATTCAGGGACTTAAGGAGTTTGGGGTAGAAGCCCGGCCGGACGACTTTCTTGAGTTTGTCGGGGCCGGCGAGGATCGCTTTGTCGGCGGCGTAGCGGAAAAACATGGGGTTGCTTATGTACCCGAGATGAAAAAGCGGGTCTATGAGATATATTGCAGTTTGGTAGACAGCGAGCTGATTTTATTCGACGCGGTGCCCCAGACTCTGCGGCATCTGCATGAAGCGGGCTACCGTATCGCGATTGCCAGCAGTGCAGACCGCGTCAAGGTAGAGGCCAACATCCGGGCCGCCGGCATTCCGCGAAGCGCGGTGGACGCCATTCTCAGCGGGGAGGACATCGAACGCAAAAAGCCCTTTCCCGACATCTTTCTGCTGGCTGCCGAGCGGCTTGGGGTGTCGCCGTGTGAGTGCATCGTGGTGGAGGATGCGGTCAACGGCATACAAGCCGCGACTACGGCTGGAATGCGCAGCATTGGCGTGACCTCCTTCTTCCCCGCCCAACGGCTTCTGGAAGAGGGCGCTGTCGCGGCCGTCTCACAGATTGGCGAGCTGCCCGCTCTGCTGGATACGCTCCAATAAACATCCCACATACAAGGACAAAATGAACCGGCCATGGCGCTAGGAAACAATCCCGTTTGCTATCACAGCATAATATAGACCAGCGCCATCATCAGCAACGGATCGTCGTTCTCGGTATAAAGCAGTAAAAGCACCGCTAAAATCAGCGGTGTATCGGCGTCTTGAAAAATTTGCCGTAGGTTAAAAAAACGGGCAATCCCCGACGCAGGGGCGGGATGCGGTCTTGCCGCATGAACCGGCGCGGAAACCGGAGGATGAGCTGGACTGCTGTTGGAAGCGCGGCTGTCTTCGCGTCCCCCTCCCATCGACTGCTGGGACGTACGGCCCGGCCCGCTCGGCGAATTTGATACGCCCGATGTTCGCCCGGCATGACCTGTGTTCTTCATGGGAGATGTCCTGGCGCTCCCAGACGCTGTGTCTTGTCCGTTCCCCGCCGAAGCGGCGCGTCGCGCATCAGCGCGTTCAAACTGCGGCGCAGCTTGGCTATGACCCGATGTCGGAGTCGAATGGAGGGAACGTCTGGCACGCTCGTTCATTTCATTGACCCGCCGCATGGCTTCCTGTTGCATTTTCATCAGCTCTTGCTGGGTATATTCGGCCATTCGGCCCCCTCCTTTCGCTCAGTCCCGTTGGACTAAAACAGCCCGCTTTCCCGAATCAGGGGAAGCAGGGTGATCAGTTTCAGCAACTTTACGGCCTGATCCACCCGCTGCTGACGCTCCTGGCTTAAATGTGGCTTGAGAGAAAGCAGCAAACGGGTTCGGTCGTCGTCCTGATCGTTTTTCATTGCGCTCATCAGCTTCATGATAGTCTGGATCTCTCCCGGGGAAATCGGGAATCCCTCCCCGCCGCCCGGCGGGGAATTTTGCGTCCCGCAGTCGCCGGCCGCAGGCGGGCTGGCCGCTGCTAACGGCCCTTGGCCCTCCAGCAGCGATCCAGCCAGGGATTTGATTTTTTCCATTCCCTGCGGATCGTCCAGCAGCTGGCTGAGCATGGCCGACAGGTCTTCCATAACAATCACCACGCCTTTGTCCTGCAAAGGGTTCCTTTCTTTCGGGATTTGCGACGGAAATAGACCGCATACAAAGTATCGACGGCCTTTCCGGGCGCATTCCAGCAACGAGTCTTTGGCTCATGGCACGGTGGTAATCCGGCGCCGTGTGGGGAACGATTTACTGTTGATTCATGAATTTTTTGAGCAAGGCTTGCGCGGCGGGGGAGTTGAGCAGCTCCCGGGTTTTTTTCTCGTCGCTGAGCACTTCTTTGACACGGTTGGCATCGTCGGCCGACAGCCTTCCAAGCAGATTGTCAACCTTGCCCGATTCGACTGCCTGCCGCACCTCGCCCGGCTGCATATTGAGCTGTCCTCCCGTCTGGCGCGCCAGATGGTCGAGATTCTGTTTGCCCTGTCGGTTGCTTTGATTCATAACCCACATCTCCTTGTAATTTAAATTATGTGACTGTTTTCTGGTTTATGAACAGAATGTACGATAGAAAGGAGTTTCGGTGATTTTAATGCGCATTCTCGTCTTATCCGACGCTCATGGCGCGGTAGACCCGGTGATCCGG
>CABQCM010000225.1 GCA_902462665.1 uncultured Oscillospiraceae bacterium
GTCCGGCGACGTTTCGCATGGATTTTTGGGGTGACAACGGCAGCGAATACTGGGAATTATTCAAACGAAAGCTGCCGGGAAACCTCGTTTTAGCGGCTTACGAAAAGCCTCGCACGCTGCAGGAACTGTCGCTGGAACTTGGAGTTTCGGCAGTCTATTTGGAAGACGAGCTGGAGATTCTGCTCTCCCACGGTATCCTTTGCAAGACGAAAGACAAATACCAAACCGCAATCGTAATATTTACATCCGATTATGACAACACCGTGTCCCCTCAGCTTCTTCCGCTCGGGACCGCGGCAGCCGAACAACTCGCGCAGGAGCTGACCCATTGCTTGCCCGAGCTAAAAAGCCTAGATTTCCATGGAAAGAACTATAATGAAAATCGTTTAAAATGGACTTTTGCCAATCTTGCCCTGATGTCCGCTCTGTCGATGACCGATCGGGAAGGCCAAAAACGCTTTGGAGAATATCCGCCGCTTTCCAACGGAGGGCGCGGATTCGTGTTTGGATTCGGCAACGACTACGAGCATCATCATTTCAACGGCATTTACGGGCATTGTGCCAATAAGGCAGACACGGCGTATTTCTCGGTTGAAAATTATCGCATCATCAAATCATGCCAGGTATGGTATCCGCTCCATTGGGAGCAATCCATGGAAGCCGTGTGCGATGCGATTCGGAAGAAACCGGCCAATCTCGGCAACGAAATGCTGGTACGTTGTATCGACGAAGGCTTTGTCTGCTGCAATGATGGCACGTTATCCGCCAATTTCCCGGTTTTATCTGCCGATACCCTGCGCCGCGTACAGGAAATTTTATCGCCTTGCGCCGAAATGGTAAGCCGTGCTATGATGGAAATCTGCAAAGAAGCGGCAAAAAAGCTGCGGGAGTTTACTCCTTGCGAGCTGCACGGCCTTTGCGGCCAGCTCTGCTGGATTCGCTATTCCATGGACACGATGGCGTGGATTGCAGAGGCTTTGGTGCAAAGCGCTTATCTCACATTGCCGGATCACAAAGAAAACCTTTGCATCTACGGCGTAAAAAAATAAGGACGCGCGCGGTGCTTTTCAAACCATTTTTGTCAAATTTCTTACCCAAATGAACGATTTGGCGCAAGACGGGCATACTAGAACATACCATCGGTTGACAAGGCGAAACGCACCTATTGGCAGCCAACGGTCAAGCGATGGTATGCGCCGTCGAAGCAATTCGTATCAAACGATCCTCCTCGCCGCTGGTTGATCCGCGACAAAAAGCCTTGTGTCCTTATCGTGGTTTCATACCGAATAGCGGGAGGTCTCCACCTTCGCCGGGCGCAACCAGCCCCGGCGGAGGTTTTCTTTTTCCCCGAAAGCTGGAAAGGGAGGGAAGTATTTGACTGCGAAAAAAAGAAATCTTATGGCCGATTGTCTGGTGATGCTGCTTGGCAGTCTGCTCTATGCCGCGTCGGTCAACGTTTTTACCGCTCCCAACGACATCGCCCCGGGCGGATTGACCGGCGTTGCGACCATGCTTCATTACCTGTTTGGTTTTCCCATTGGTACGCTCATGCTGCTGCTCAATCTCCCCCTGTTTTACGCCAGCGGAAAAATCCTTGGCTGGAAGTTCTTAAAAAAAACCGTGGCCGCTACCCTGCTGACTTCGCTTATGATTGATCTACTCGCTCCCTGGATGCCGGCCTATACCGGCGACCCCTTGCTGGCCGCGATTTACGGCGGCGTGCTGTCCGGCGCGGGGCTGGCCCTGATCTTTCTTCGCGGAGGCACGACTGGGGGAACCGACTTGGCAGCGCGCATTATCCGACATTATCGACCGCATTTTTCAATGGGACGTCTGATTTTGGTCATTGACCTGTTTCTTATTATCGCCGCAGGCATCGTTTACCAAAACGTCAACAGCGCATTGTACGCCCTCATCGCAATTTACGCCAGCACCACGTTGATTGACAAAGTTTTGTACGGTGCTCAAATGGGTAAAGTGGTTTACATTGTCACCGACCACAGCAAGACGCTCGCCCAAGCCATTACTACACGTTGTCAACGCGGCGTAACCCTGCTTGACGCGCAGGGCGCTTACTCAGGCAAAGCAAAATCCATGATTTTTTGCGTGGTGCGTCGTGCGGAAGTATCCCGTCTGCGCCGGGTCGTCCATGAAACCGACCCTCGCGCTTTTATGGTCATTGCCGAGGCGGGTGAAATTGTCGGCGAAGGATTTCAAGAAGCCGAGGAATGAACGATGGAACGGAACTCGGCGCGTATTTGTACGGTTTTGAGAATGTCACTGCCCAAAATGGATAAAATAAAAGTTATCCTCTCCATTTGTCAGGATGCTCTTTAAGGTAGTCCCCCTCTTGTACAAAGAGCACAAAGGACAAGTTTGAACTTTGTTGATTGTTTTTGATTGATATTGATTGACATTGGTCTATTTTGGTGATATTCTATCCTTAGAATCACTCAAGGAGGATATCTATGCTGGCAGAACAACGCTTTGCCGCCATTTTGGAAATCTTAAATCGGAATCAAGCCGCCACGGTGGCGCAGCTTTGCGAAATGACCGGCGCATCGGAGTCCACCATCCGGCGCGACCTGGCTTCTCTGGCAAAGCAAGGCCGATTAAATAAAGTGCACGGCGGCGCAACCGCGTCCGAAGGAGAATTTCTGCGCGTCGAGTTTGATATGACCACCAAATCAGGACGAAATGTGGCGGAAAAGGACTGTATCGCCCGTTATGCCGCGCAGCAGATCAGCGACGGCGACGTCGTCTATATCGACGCTGGCACCACCACTCTGCGCATGGTAGAATACCTTACTGCCTCTCGGGCCACCTTTATCACCAACGGGATCGGTATCGCCCGACGCATGGTGGAAAAGGGGTTGCATGCATATATTTTGGGCGGTCTTCTCAAGCCTGGAACCGAGGCCATCGTTGGTGCGGCGGCGCTGCGGGAAATTGCTTTTTATAACTTTTCCAAAGCCTTTCTCGGAACCAACGGCGTATCGCTACGCCAGGGCTGCACCACGCCCGACCAAGAGGAAGCGGTGATCAAAGCCAAAGCAGCCGAGCAGGCCTGTGAAACCTATGTACTGGCCGATCAAAGCAAATTCGGGGTGGTTACCGCGGTAACCTTTTGCCCGCTCGAAAAGGTTTTCATTGTAACCAACCGTGCGCCCGACGCCGCCTATGCACAGCACACGCAGATCATTCTCGCCGGGCAATGAAGCTGGGCGTCATCGTCATTATGAAAGAGGGGCAACGCAATTGATTTATACCGTCACCTTTAATCCCGCGATTGACTATGTCGTACGCATGGATTCTCTCTCTGCCGGACAAATTAACCGCGCCGAAGCAGAGGAAATCCAGTTCGGCGGCAAGGGCATCAATGTCTCTACGGTGCTCAAAAACCTCGGCGTGGACAACGTCGCTCTTGGGTTTTTGGCCGGTTTTACCGGCAAAGCCATTGAAGACGGACTGTCCGAGGCAGGGATACGCACCGATTTTATCCATCTCAAACAAGGTTTGACCCGTATCAACGTCAAAGTCAAGGCAGCCGAAGAAACCGAAATCAACGGCGTGGGCCCTCACATTGACGCGCAGGCTCTTGAG
>CABQCM010000226.1 GCA_902462665.1 uncultured Oscillospiraceae bacterium
GATAATGTTGTGTGGGCAACCGACCGTCTTCAACGTCTGGTGCGTTTGCTGGAGCACAGCGGCAAGCCGTATCTGCATGCCTATATGGCTTCTCAGGTGGAGAGGCTAACGCGCATACTCGCCGGTCGGCCCTATGTGCTTTGCACCTATTATGTTCCCAGCGAGCTGACAAGCCTATATGATGTGGAGTTTCTTTACGTTGACCGAACCGTTGGGCTGGCGACCGCGGCGGGCTTGTTGCCGCCGTCAGGCCGGGAGCTTGGCTCGATTTGCTCTTATCAACAGGCCTTTTTTGACCTGCTTCAAAGCGGTATTTTGCCCCCGCCCGTTTTGATGCTGGGGCTGGATTATCCCTGCGCCGACGCACTGCGTTTGATGGAGACGGTTCACCAGCGGTGGCATATTCCCTTGGTGCGCCTCACCAGAAAACGCTTACAGCAAGACCTTATGCAGACGGTAGATTTGCTCTCAAAGCAGTTTGGACAATGTGAAAGTATGCAGCGGGTGGCCCGGCATTATAACGAGGCCAATGCCTATAAACGCTCCATCGATCGGCTGCGAATTGAATTTCCTGGCATTGCTGACAGCGCGGATATGCTCAAGCTTTTTACGGTAGAAAACGATTTTGGCTCGGCGGTAGCGGTGGAGGTTTTACGCGCGCTGCATGAGGCGCTAGCACAGCGGGTGCAAACGTGGGAGCCGCCTCGGGAGCATCCTCTGGTGTGGCTGGGGCTGGTCCCACTTCGCGATATCAATCTTTTCTCCCGATTGCCCGGGGCAACGGGATTTCGGGTCGTGTTTGAGGAAATGTGGATGATAGAACGTCCAGACTGCAGCCAAGATGATTTTTTTGCGGGCATGGCCCAGCGTGTGAAAAACACGCTGTTTTATCATCGTGCGGTGCGTGCGCGCCGCCTGGTGAGACGGGCAAAGGAGGTATCTGCCGCGGCGGTGGTGCATTTTTCGCAGCAGTGCTGCTCTTTTCTGCCGCCCGCCGCGCCCGGGCTGCGCCGTCAATTTGAGCGGGCGGGAATTCCCTGGGTGAGCGCGTCGGCCGATGTGGTGCGCTCGTCTCGATTTGATCTTTCCCGTCTGCAGCGGGAGCTTGCCGTTTGCCGAGAAAAATCCGGCGGCGGGGGAGAGGCATCATGAAGCCGGTGGAGACTCTTTTTTTGGACTTCGGGCCGGGAAACGCGCTCAGCCGGGCCAGTCTGCGGGAGATGCTTCAGCGTCTGCGCCGGCTGGAGCGGTCGAGCGAGGTACGCGTGATTGTCCTTGCCAGCCGTCAAAGTGCGGTTTTTTCATCGGGGCTTGCCCTACGTGAGCTGACCGCGCGCGGCCGACTTGCCGCCGCCGGGTCGGTGATATCGGCGGTGTGGCTAGTTCGCCGTGTGGTTGACCGTTTGCTTCGCTCACCCAAAATTACGGTTTCGGTGCTGCGCGGCGGGGTAATCGGATCGGCGGTTTCCATTGCGCTGGCCTGCGACTGGGTTTTTGCCGATACCTCGGCTTGGTTTTGGCTGCCGGATCCGGTATATGGGGGGCTATTGGCCGACGGAGGGCTGGATTTGCTTAACCAACGGGCCGGCTGGAGCGCGGCGCAGCGAATGTGCCTGTCGTCCGACCGCATCGGCGCGCGTCAGGCTATGGAAATGGGGCTGATTCATTCGGTGGAGGAACCGGAGCAGCTCGAGCATGCGGTGCAGCGACAAGCTGAGAAGCTCTGCCGGCTGTCCGACCGTACGCTGCGTGAGACCAAACGCCTGCTAGGGCGCGGCGTTCTCAACCATTTTCCTCTGCTGCCTCTATTGCGTACCGTCTGCTCAAAGGAGATGTACCGGCGCACTCGGGCCGCGCTGCGGCTTCCGCCTCCATAGTCAAGCAGCGAAAATTTGTAAATTGGGTGCACAACCCGGAAAGGCAACGATGATATGATGATACAAATCGTTCTGTGCATTTGCACTGCTACGACTGTTGCTGCGCTGGGATATTTGATCGTGCAGATTCGGGCCGGCTGGCGTATGGTAAGGGAGTTAAGCCACCCCAAACGCGCCGCTGCGCCCAATGTTTCTGATTTTGACTGCAGCGTGCGATTCTTTCGATTTGCCTCGACTTACCGGCGGTCTCTCAGCGCTGTTGTATACGAGCCGCGCGCTGCGACGAAAAGGCGAGGAACCATCCTCGCTTTTCATTATTTGGGAGGCAGCAAAACCTCCATTTACCCTTATGTTAAAAGTCTCATTGACCATGGCTATCGGGTGGTCTCTTTTGATTACCCCAACCACGGCGAAAGCGATGACAGTCCGTCCAGCCGGTATACGCTGGAAACAGATGTGCGATATTTTCTGGCGGCGCTGCGGCACAATGGGATTGACGGGCCTTATGGCGCTATCGGTTTTTCCATGGGAGCTTCGCTGGCGCTGGCGGCAGCCGATTTGGAGCCCCAAATCAGGGCGGTAGCATTGGACAGCGGCCCACTGTTGGACGCCAGGCGTTATTTTTACCGCGTGCTCGACGGCAAACGAGAAAAGCGTCCGGTGGTACGCGCGGTCTTTGTGGGCTGCTATTTATTTTTGATGGGATTTTACTCCCGGGAACGCAAAATGGTGCGCCGACTAAAGCGCCTGCGCGGCCTACCGATGATGTATGTGCATGGAAAGCGCGACCGTATCATTCCCATAGACAATGCGCGCCGTGCTTACGAGTTATCCAAGTCCGAGTTTTCGCGGTTTACAGCCGTTGACCGGGCGCATCATTTGACCAATCGAGTGCTGTTAGGACCGCAATATGACCAACTGGTACTGAACTTTTTTAGATCTTGGCTTCAATAAAATATAATTTTTACCGCTAATGGTATAAAAAATGGGAACGTGAGCGGATTTCACTAATCTATGGAATAATTTAGAATACAGGCAGAGAGGAGCTGAGGCAGCATGAATAGTTTTTATGACAACACGGGGATACGAATCCGTCAATTGCGGGAGGCAAACCGATACACTCGGGAAAAATTTGCCGAGCTGGCAGATATTTCGCCAAAGTTTTTGTATGAAATTGAGACTGGTCAAAAAGGATTTTCCGCTGACACTCTCTACCGCATTGCGAAAAGTCTGTCGGTATCCTGCGAATATATCCTGTCCGGCAAGCAGACGGAAACCTCCTACGAAACGGTGCTAGACGATCTGAAAATGTTTGACGAACATCAGCTACATACTCTGTCCAAACTGCTCAAGCTGATTTATGAACTTTCGGTGGTGTAAGCTACACCATCCAAGCATCGAAAATAGGGAGGACTGTTCGTGAAATTGAGACCGGTGAACGAGTGCCTGCTAGCAGAGCCTCTGGAAAGCGAATCGGATGCAGACGCTCCGGTTTGTCTGGATGGAGACAAAGAACCCCTCCGGGTCATGCGGGTGATCCATACGCCCGATTTTATTCGGGATAATGAGGAAGTCTTTTTAAAAGGCGACAAGATCATACCAGCTCCCGGCAGCGGTATTCGTCTGATGCTGGGCGGCAGCGAGGTCACACTGCTCAAGCAAAAGGATATTCTGGCTGTTGTTGAGTAAGTGTGCGGCGTTCGAATGCGGCTGTGTGGATAGAAC
>CABQCM010000227.1 GCA_902462665.1 uncultured Oscillospiraceae bacterium
CGGTGGGAGAGGCGACCTTTGAATTCACCGTGACCGAGCAGGGGGCGCTCACCGAGCCGAATCCGGTTCGGTATGCCAGCTATGGCACGATCGCCCGCAATTCGTGGATTGGCTCGTTCGAGGAGTTCCAGTCCTCTTACCAGACTCGATACTGGGTCAGCAGCGACGAGCAGGAGCCTACCAGCGGGGTCATTTATGTGCAGCCCGCGCCGTGGAACAAGACGGTATCGATCAAACTGATGCACCATAATGCCCCGGAGATTGCCACGGCGCACATTCCCATTGAAGTCGAAACCGATTCCATCTCGGTGGAGCTGAATCCCTACAATGAAAATTATCGCATCAAAGAGGACGGTACCCGCGAGCCGCTGCTCGTTACCCAAAGCATGATCGACATGCGCGGCAACATTCAGATGGGGCCTGACGCGTTGAGCACCGGGATTAACGACCTGCGCAATATGAAGGACGCTGGCATCAACCTGCTGACCTCCACCATGGCGTTTGCCTATGACAACAGCGCAAATGACTCTTATAAATTCATGATGGACGCCGCCCGCAGAATGGGCTTTGAGATGGAAGCCTTCAGCAACTATCCTTATAACGCCGATTCCTCCATCAGCAATGCTACGGCGATCAACGGAGGAAGCATTTCGGGCAGTACTCTCAACGGCTGGGGAAGCAAAAACATGAACGAGGCCAACGGAATTTTGGCCAAGTATACCCTGCAGCGCTACGGCGACCTGTTTTGGGTGCGGGGCGACGGCGTGCTGCCCATTGCGGCAGAAGATACGTGGGGCTGGCTTACCATAGACCACGATTGGCGGTTTGGACTCAAAAAGACCGCGAGCATTCGCAATTACCAGCAATGGCTGGAAACGGTTTATTCGGATATCGAGAGTCTGAACGCCGCCTATGGCTCCAGCTACGCCTCGTTTGGGGAGATTGACCCGCGCAAGGATGGAATCTACGAGGAAACCCACTACGGCGCGTACAACTTTACCCAGTCCACCGGCGTATATCGGGAGCGTTCCCGCGCAGTGGCCGAGCTGGATGTTTACCGCACCCTGGCGCGCGTCAACGATTACAAAGCGATGTTGCAGACAGCGGGCATTGACAACGCCAGGCTGTGGATTCGTTATGAGGGTTCCACTTGGCTGGCGGCTGGGATTTCACCCCAGACGACCAATTCGCACTACCGTCAGTTCTATTATGAGCAGCGCCGTAATGCCGTGATTCCTGAAATCTTATCGGAATCGAACGTTGTGTTTGGCGGCAGCAATTACGACGGAATTCCGTTGTCTCCCACCGAGACTTATGAGATGACCAAGTATTCTACTCTGGCAGGCCTGACCATGTCCAAGCTTCCCATGATAGCCCATATGCGTGACCTTCTCATCAATCCGATCTATGGCGATCCCAAATATGTGGTGGATTACAACCTCGAGGACGCCTCCCTCAAGGGGGCCTGCATGGACACCACCATCGCCCTGTTCCCCTATCTGAAGGCCATGTACGAGGGCGGCGGTATTCCGGGGGTCATGTGGCAGGATTATTACTGCGACGGCTTCATTACCTCCACGCAGTATAAGGAACTCCAATTCTATACCGCAAAGATTCAGGAGATGCTCGCCACCGAGAAGGGGCGCGAGTGGGCGGCCAATTTTGACGCTCCTTCCCGCGCGTTTGAAAAGGACGTCAAGGCTATTTGGAGCTATCCGCAGGAGTATATTGACAAGGTGCTGGCACAGACGCCGCGCGACTGCCATTTTGACCGACCTTATGTGAAATAAGAAGCGAAAATGAGGCCATGCTTCAAGCTGATGTAAATCAGCAGCATATTTGCCTCTGTGGAATATTGAGAAGAACTCCCTTGCCGGATAAAAAGGGCAAGGGAGTTCTTGCCATAAAGCGTAAAAAATGGAGTAAAATCAGGATTTGATCCGATTTGGTGAAAGTCGTTGAATATATGGTCGCTATGCACGATGCACGGCACTTTGTACACAAAATAATAGGGTTGACAACGAATGTTTTTATTGATTATACTAGCAGTAGCTACGGGGAACGGAACTTGTTCGATGCAGACAGCAAGCCGACGAAAGCTTCCTGCCGCCGAATGTAAGTCATTTCGATGCGCCGCAGCCAATTATAGGGAGAGAGGGATTGTTACAAATGCGATGGTACAAAACAGGGCTGGCACTTCTGCTGTGCTGTTGCCTGCTGGCCGCGCCTGCGTCGCCCGCGTCCGCCTGGACGGAGTATCCCACCGGGGATATCGACAACGGCGGCAAGATCGACGCGGCTGACGCGCTGCTTGCGCTGCAGCATTCGGTACAGCTCAAAACGCTGACCGGGCGTGCACTGTCGTCAGCGGACGTTAATGGGGATGGAAAGGTGGATGCGACTGACGCGCTGCTCATCCTACAACATTCGGTGGGGTTGATTCAAGTGTTTCCGAACGACATGACGGGAGAAGAACGGTATTATAAGAATCGGGATAACTTTTACGCTGCCACGGGGGAGGACTTCGTGGACAACGGAAAAGCCGATCTCGAAGACGTGGACTCTCTGCTGGAGACCTACGGTCAGGCGGCCCAGCCGTCCGACGTAGAGGGCTGCAAGGTGACAGAGGACGGGCTGCTGATTTATAACCCCATCTCGGACGCAGCGGCCAAGACGGGTAAGCTTAATAAATACGATAGGGCTGCAAAGATCACCGGCACGTTGGAGCTTCAGGGGACGACTCTGAATTACAGCATGCCGTCCAAGGTGACGGCCTACGACGCGGTGCCCATCAACTACACTATCACCAGCGATTTTCCGGCGCCTCCGGTGCACATCAGCGCCACCACGTTCGAGGAGACGGATCGCTACGCCGACCCCAACGGGGATTATTTTGACTGCGGCATGCCGGGAAATCCTGACGTGGAGATCACCTACAACGGCTATGTGACCGGGAACAAACAGAAGGGTTATGCGCCCGAGTGGAATTACGACTTTAACGATACCAAGGGGACGCAGTACCCGGGTTATGACACAAGTGAACTGATCAAATCGGGCACCATGCCTGCCGGGGACAACTACCTCTGGCTGAATTTTAGCTTTAAGAATATTGGAGATACCATTTTAGACAGTGAAGGAAATGGCTCCTTTAACTTTGAGCCGATTCTTTATAAAAAGAATGCGCAGGGCAATTACGAGCGTATTTATTTCATTTCAACCGACAACCGTTTTGAGCGGCTGTACGATTATCTTTATCCGGGCGAGGAGGGAAACCTCTGGCTGCTGTGCTATACCAATTCCACAGCCAGCAGTTATTCTTATAAGCCGGGCGAGTATCGTCTGACCCTGCGCGCCAGCATCCGCAACGAACGGGACGGCTATGAGTGGCTGGAAAACTTTGTGCAGGGCCGCAGGATTGTGGACGCCTCGTTTGACTTCACCGTCACCACCGACGGTGCTATGACCGAGCCGAATCCCGTGCAGCATACTCGTTACACCAATAACGTGCGCAACGCCTGGCTTGCGTCTTTTGAGGAGTTCCAGTCTTCCTTCCAGACGCTGATGAACGTGAGCGACGGCACGACCGCTCCC
>CABQCM010000228.1 GCA_902462665.1 uncultured Oscillospiraceae bacterium
TAGCTATCCCGCGGCGGAGCCGAAAAAGGGTAACGTCTGCGTCTTTGAATATGTTTATCTTGCCCGTCCCGACTCGATCATTGACGGGGAGAGCGTGTATCGCTCCCGCATGTTGGCGGGGGAGATGCTGGCGAAAATCGCGCCGGTGGACGCCGATATCGTGGGCGGCGTTCCCGATTCTGCATTGCCGTCGGCGGCCGGCTATGCCAAGGCGACCGGCATCCCTTACGGCGATGTGCTCATTAAAAACCGCTATGTCGGGCGCACCTTCATCCAGCCGACCCAAGAATTGCGGGAATTGAGCGTGCGGCTGAAACTCAACGTCATGCGCGCCAATGTCGAAGGCAAGCGCATCGTTCTGATTGACGATTCCATTGTGCGCGGAACCACCAGTAAGCGCATTGTCAGCTTGCTGCGCGCCGCGGGAGCCAAAGAAGTTCATTTGCGCATCGCTTCGCCTCCGGTGACCCATCCCTGCTATTTCGGTATTGACACGCCGACGAAGGAAAATCTCATCAGCGCCAATTTCACGACGGAGGAAATCTGCCGTCAGCTCGGTGCGGATTCGCTGGCCTTTTTGACCGACGAGGCCCTGCGCGCCACTGTGCCCCACTGCCAGCTCGGCTTATGCACCGCCTGCTTTGACGGTCATTATCCCGTTCCTATCGAGCAGCAGCCGGTTCATATATCCTAACGAGACTGCTTGACGATCAATCATAAGGAGAGGTGCAACCCATGGTACGACGCCTGTATGTGGAAAAACGCCCCGGCTTTGATGTGGAGGCCGGCCATTTGCTGGAGGATATTCGCACGTCCCTTGCGCCGCAGGGCTTGCAGGGGCTTCGCTGCTTCAATCGGTATGATGTCGAGGGGCTTTCTGATGCCGACTACGAGCGGGCCAAAGCCACCATTTTTGCCGAGCCCAATGTGGATTATGTTTATGACGAGACGCTGCCGGAGATGTCCGGTTATACCGTCTTTGCCACCGAATACCTGCCGGGACAGTACGACCAGCGGGCGGACTCGGCCGCACAGTGCATTCAGTTGTTGACCTCGGGGGACTATCCTGCCGTGGCCAGCGCGCGGGTAATTGCTCTCAAGGGGCAGGTAACGCCGGAGGAGCTAGCGCGCATTCGCGCCTTTGTGATCAACCCGGTGGAGAGCCGTCTTGCCTCGATGGACAAGCCCGAAACATTGACTGCTGAGCTGCCGGTTCCCGCTGCCATTGCTTCGGTCGAGGGCTTTTGTAATATGAGCGACCAGGCGGTCGCGGATTATCATGCCTCCATGGGCTTTGCCATGACGGCGGCCGATTTGTGCTTTTGCCGGGATTATTTTCGGGATGAGGAGCATCGCGATCCCACCCTCACCGAGCTTAAGGTCATTGACACTTATTGGTCGGATCACTGCCGCCACACCACGTTCCTGACCCGTCTGGAAGAAATCCAGGTGGAGGACGGGGAACTGTCGGGTGCGATTCAAAAGGGGCTGGAGCAGTATTTTGCCGCCCGGGCCGAGGTTTACGGCGAACGAGAAAAGCCGATTACCCTCATGGATATGGCCACCATCGGGGCCAAGGTGCTGAAGAAACGCGGTCTGCTTGACGATTTGGACGAATCGGATGAAATCAATGCCTGCTCGATCGAAGCGCCTGTTTCCATCAATGGCCGCACCGAAACTTATTTAATCCAGTTTAAAAATGAGACCCATAATCATCCCACCGAAATCGAGCCTTTCGGCGGGGCGGCCACCTGTCTGGGCGGGGCGATTCGCGACCCGTTGTCTGGGCGCGCTTACGTCTACCAGGCGATGCGGGTGACTGGGGCTGCGGATCCGACCGTCCGGTTTGAGGACACGCTGGACGGCAAGCTTCCGCAGAAAAAGATTACCACTGGGGCTGCGGCGGGATATTCTTCCTACGGCAACCAGATTGGTCTGGCCACCGGTCAGGTCGTCGAGCTGTATGACCCGGGATATGTGGCGAAGCGCATGGAAATCGGCGCAGTTGTGGGCGCGTCTCCCAAGGCGCAGGTCGTGCGGGAATGCCCGCAGGCCGGGGATATTATTGTGCTGCTTGGCGGCCGTACCGGCCGGGATGGCTGCGGTGGCGCTACCGGTTCCTCCAAAGCCCACGATAAAAGTTCAATTGAGACCTGTGGGGCCGAGGTGCAAAAGGGCAATCCTCCCACCGAGCGTAAACTGCAGCGCCTTTTCCGCCGGCCGGAGGTATCGCTTCTTATCAAACGATGCAACGACTTCGGTGCGGGCGGCGTCTGTGTAGCAATCGGTGAGCTGGCCGACGGGCTGCGCATTGATTTGGACAAGGTTCCGAAAAAATACGACGGCTTGGACGGAACCGAGCTGGCGATTTCGGAATCGCAGGAGCGCATGGCGGTCGTGCTCTCTGCCGATAGCGTGGATACTTTTATCGCTGCGGCCGGGGAAGAAAACCTGGAGGCTACTCCAGTGGCTGTGGTCACCGATGACAACCGGCTGCAAATGAGCTGGCGCGGGGATGTCATCGTGGACATGAGCCGTGATTTTCTCAATACCAATGGTGTAACACAGACGGCGAAAGCCTTTCTTGCGGCTCCGAGCGCAGGGCGGTCTTACCGTGAGTCGGTGCCGAGCGAGCTGCAAGGAAAAGCCTTATCTGACGCGTTTGTGAGCAACCTTTCCCGGCTCAATGTCTGTTCCCAAAAGGGATTGAGCGAGCGGTTTGATTCCTCCATCGGGGCGGGGTCGGTGCTCATGCCTTTTGCTGGGCGTTATCAGCAGACCCCCGAGGAAGCAATGGTGGCCAAGGTGCCTGTTCTCGGCGGCAGCACCGACGACGCCACCGCCATGAGCTATGGCTATATTCCCGCTGTGACAAAAGAATGCCCGTATCGCGGCTCGGCTTTCGCAGTCATGGAGTCGCTGTCCAAGCTTGCTGCGGTGGGGGCCGATCCTTTGCGTGCCCGTCTGACCTTCCAGGAGTATTTTGAGAGGCTGTACGATTCTCCCGAGCGATGGGGCAAACCGGCGGCCGCTTTGCTGGGCGCTTTGTCGGCTCAGCTTGGTATGGGGCTTCCTGCCATTGGCGGCAAGGATTCCATGAGCGGCTCTTTTGGCGAGCTGGATGTGCCTCCCACGTTGGTCAGCTTCGCGCTGACGATGACCAAAGCCTCGCATACCGGCACGGCGGCGTTTCAACGGGCCGGCAGCCAGGTCTGGCTGATTCCGCTGCCCGTGACCGGCGACGGGATGCCCGATTATGAGAGAGCGCGCGCTTTGTATGCCATGCTGGTTCCTATGATTCGCGGCGGCAAGGTGCGTTCCGCCTCGGTGGTCAAGGAGGGCGGTGCGGCCGCCTGCGTGGCCAAAATGGCTTTCGGCAACCGCTTGGGCTTTGCGTTCGATACGACCGATTGGAAAACCCTGTTTGCACCTTTGTCGGCTTCCTTTGTGGTGGAGACGGCAGGAGGACTGCCGGAGGACTTCCAAGCTGTGCTGCTGGGGCAAACGACGGCGGACGCCTCCTTTGTTTTGGATGGTGTGACGATTTCTCACAGCGATGCGTTGGCCGCTTATTCGGGCC
>CABQCM010000229.1 GCA_902462665.1 uncultured Oscillospiraceae bacterium
AGGCGGATGGCGATCTTGCTTCCCTAAGCGCATTTGGAGAGACGGAGGCATTTGTGGCCCGCTTCGATTAAGAAATATTGATATTATCATTAGCTTTTGATCAAAGGAATCCGATTGTGCCTTTGTCAAGAGATGGTGATGAAAGACGTTGATACCAGCGGCGGATGTACACCTGTAAGTGCGCTCTGCCGCTTTTTTACAGCTTAAGCAAATAACCGGCAATCATGCCGGGGAAAAGGAGTATTCTGGCATGAACGGGAATCGTTTGAACCGATTGCGTGAATGGCTGCCTTGCGAATTTGACGCGGCTATTGTAGAGACTCCGGTGAACCGCTATTATTTCAGTGATTTTACTTCCAGCGCCGGTATCTTGGTTGTGACTCGGGAAAAGGCTGTTTTGGTAGTGGATGGTCGATATCTAGAAGCCGCCAGGCAGACGGCCCGCGGCTGTGAAGTGCGTTTGGGAAACCGGCAAAGCGACTGGATGCCGCAGCTTATGGAAGAGCTGTCGGTACGCCGCGCTTTGACGGAGTCATCCATACCGGTTTCTTTGTATCGCGGGTGGCAGGAACTGTTGCCCCAGATTGAACTGATCAGCGACGGGAGCCTGGACCGGCGTATCGGCGAACAGCGTGCGGTCAAGGATGCTGCTGAAGTGCTAGCGCTACGCGAGGCACAACGGCTCACCGACGAGGCCTTTCTGCACATTTTGGAATTTGTGCGTGAAGGAGTTGCGGAACGCGATATTGCCATTGAACTGGAGTTTACGATGCGCCGCTTGGGGGCACAAAAGGAATCCTTTGAAACCATTGCGGTATCGGGGGAGAGAGGGGCTCTGCCTCACGGTGTGCCGGGAACAAAACGGGTGAAAAAGGGTGAGTTTGTCACCATGGATTTCGGCGCGGTTGTGGATGGCTATCACGCCGATATGACCCGCACCATTGCTGTGGGATGGATTAGCGACGAGCAGCGGTTGGTATATGAAACGGTGCTGGAAGCACAGCTGGCCGCTTTGGCGACCATTCATGCCGGGATAGTCGGGAGCGATGCGGACGCTGCGGCACGACGGGTGATTGATAAGGCTGGATATGGGGAGTATTTCGATCATTCGACCGGACATGGTGTGGGGCTTGAGGTGCATGAAGCGCCCTCCTTGGCGCCGCGATACGATAAGCCGCTGCTTGCTGGGCAGGTAGTTACGGTTGAGCCGGGCATTTACCTGCCGGGCCGCTTTGGAGTGCGAATTGAGGATTTTGTACTTGTTACCGCCGAAGGGTGCGACAATCTGACCCGTTCCCCGAAAGAGCTGATTGTTTTATAGAATAGCTTAACGCCGTCCACGGTTCGATGAAGCTGGTATTTTCCAGCAGCCGGGACGGCATTTGTCTTTCTTTTTAAAAATGAGGAAATCGGATAAGGGGTATCGGAAAATTGAAGAATCTATACGATAAAGTGGAAGCCAATATGGATCACCTCGTAGACAATCAAGTTTGGTGGTCCAACTGTGCGACCGAAGAACAGATAACCGCAGCAAAAGCTGGTAAGCTGGAATTAACGCTTGGGATAAAAAAGCCGGTGCCCACAGAATGGATTACCGAGATATCTGATAAACAGATTTTGTGCCTTGCCGGCGCCGGAGGGCTTCAAGCGCCATTACTCGCAAGCGCGGGAGCCAGAGTGACGGTTCTTGATCTATCGCGCAAAATGCTCGATCAAGATCTTCGTATGGCGCAAAAATATGATTTGTCGATACGAATGGAACACGGAAATATGATGGATCTTTCCAGATATTCGGATGAAACCTTTGACTATATCATAAATCCTGCTTCTCTTTTTTATGTGCCAAGTGTGTATCCTATTTTCAAAGAATGCTACCGCATACTGAAAAGAGGCGGGACGCTACTGCTTGCAGCTCCGAATCCGATTGCGTATGTATGTGATTTTGTTGAAGATGACAATGGTGGTTATTATAAAGCGGTCAATCGAATGCCATATTCCTCCGCAGAGCATCCGGAGCAGGGGGGCTGGATCGAGTTCGGGCATACAATGGAGGAGTATCTTGGCGGGCAAATCGCATGTGGATTTGTTATCACTGGGTATGTGGAGGAGCAGGGAGAAGACATCACCGATTTGTCGTTTATGACAAGGGCGGTCAAGCCCATGAAAACATGATGTTAAATCCTCTGTCAGGATGATATAGTATTTTGTCCCTAAAAAAAGCATTGCCAACATGGTTCCGGCAGTTTCACGAAGAGAAATTGAACCGGTCCGGCGCCGATGTTATCATCGAAACGAACAAGGATAAATTTTAAGGAGATATTGTAATGGAAATCAGGTATATCACTCCAAACGATAATCCGCTTGAAATAAGCGGCATCTATGAAAGCAGTTGGAAATACGCATATCAGGGAATAATTCCTCAGGATTACCTTGAAAGTATTCCAACTGGACGATGGGCTGATAGTATCTGTAAATCCGGCATAAACAGCCTTGTTCTGATAGAAAATGGGATGATGATCGGGACTGCGAGCTTCTGTAAATCAAGATGGGATCAGTATAGCGATTACGGAGAAATTGTTTCCATATATTTTCTGCCCGCTTACATTGGAAAAGGCTATGGCGGGTTACTGCTCAATCAATGTATTGAAGAATTAAAGCGGTGTGGATTTCGCAAAGTGCTTTTACGGGTTTTGGAGGAAAATCACAGAGCAAGAGCATTCTATGAGAAAAACGGTTTTTTCTGTTCGCAAGTATTTATGGAGGAGAACATCGGCGGAAAAGATGTGAGAGAGGTATTATATTTTCTGAGCTTAGATAACTCCTAAATTGCTTGGGGAGCTGCCCGCAAGGCGGCTCCCTGCTTTCGGCAGCACCAATCTGAAAAGAGAGCAGTGTTTGCTTTGTATCTCTCAGCGGCCATGATAGGTAATTTGGCCGTGAGTCCCTCATATGACCGTAAGAAAACACAAAAAAGAGGCAAGTGGATTTCCTACCACTTGTCTCTTTTTCTTGACCTGAGCTCCCTGACGAAAAACGGCTTTTTATGACCGATACTGCGCCAGAAGATTTTGAATCTTTTCGTGCGGATCAATAATCACGCTGACCGATACGTCGTGATTAAGCGCGGCAATAAAGTAAGCGATGTATTTGGACACATCAACCTCATAAAACCACTCCCGGCTCTTGAGCGCCTCGGTACGATAGGTCAAATTCGTACCCAGCACTCCCGAGAGAATGCCCTGCTCATACGCCTTATCAAAGCTTTCCAGACCGTTCGTGAAAATGGGATAGGTAGCGTAAGCAAAAATGCGGCGGGCCTCTCGTTTTTTTAGCTCATAAGCGATGTCCATCACCGAGTCGCCCGACGAAATGATATCGTCAGCAATAAAAACATCCTTGCCCTTAACTGAATTGCCGAGGTATTCGTGCGCGACGATGGGATTACGGCCATTGACAATGGTCGAATAGTCGCGGCGCTTGTAAAACATGCCGAGATCCACGCCGAGAACCGAGGCGTAGTACATGTTGCGGTTCATGGCGCCCTCGTCGGGGCTGACGATCATGAGG
>CABQCM010000230.1 GCA_902462665.1 uncultured Oscillospiraceae bacterium
AAAATCGTGCACCTTTTTCGCCACATCAATGATGTGCGGCGGCGCGATGATGTAGCCCAGTCGCCAGCCGGTAATGGAATAGGTTTTGGAAAGCGACGAGCAGGAGATGGTCCGCTCCCACATGCCGGGCAGCGATGCAAAATAAATGTGCCGGTTCGGCTGGTATAAAATATGCTCGTATACCTCGTCGGTGATGACGAAGGTATCGTATTTTTCCGCGAGAGCGGCAATCAGCGTTAGCTCTTCGTAGGTAAACACCTTGCCGCAGGGATTGGATGGGTTGCAGAGGATCAACGCCTTGGGATGCAGCTTGAAAGCCGCTTCCAGTTCGTCGGCATTGAAATTGAATTCCGGCGGATACAGCGGCACATAAATTGGCTCTGCGCCGGACAGAATGGTATCCGCGCCATAGTTTTCATAAAACGGGGAAAACACAATCACCTTGTCTCCGGGATTGGTCACCGTCATCATCGCGGCCATCATCGCCTCGGTACTGCCGCAGGTGACGACAATCTCCCCATTGGGGTCAATTTCGCGCCCCATACGGGGGGACTGCTTGTGCGCGAGCGCCTCTCTGAAATTCTGCGCGCCCCATGTGATGGAATATTGGTGGAAGTCCTCTCGCGTTACCTCAGCAAGGCGGTCCAGTATTTCCTTTGGCGGGTCAAAATCGGGAAAGCCCTGGGATAAATTGATTGCGCCGTATTGTAGGGATACCCTGGTCATCCGACGGATGACCGAATCGGTAAACGTCTCGGTACGTTTGGAAAGCTGCGGCATATGGTGCGCCTCCATTTAAATATTGTTATTTGGCTTGCGTTCGTCAATAATGCGTCTGGATTTGTGCTCCGAACGGGTGTCGAGACCGCCATCCGGATGAACGACAACGCGATAGGGCTTCACGCCGATGCGGGCCTTGAGGGCGGCGGATACCTCATCGGCTATCGCGTCGTCCGATTGCGGGTTATCTGCATTTTTTTCGATTTCAACCGAATACTTGCAGGTGAAATCTTTTTCAAACACGCGGATTAAATACTCGCCCGTGATACCGGAAAGCTCGCGGATGACCGCTTCAATGTCGCTGGGGAATACGTTGACAGCCGAAACAATGAACATGTCGTCCTTGCGCCCGTTGATATGGATTCTGCCGTGGGTGCGCCCGCAGGGGCAGGGGGTGTTGTCAATCCAGCCGATGTCGCCGGTGCGAAAGCGAATCAGCGGCCGTGCGTGCTTGCGCAGCGTGGTAAACACAAGCTCGCCTACCTGGCCCGGCTCGAGTACCTCGCCGGTGTGAATGTCCACCGTTTCCACGAGAATATGATTTTCCGCAATATGTAGTCCGTCTTTCGCCTCGCACATAGCGGCGCAGGCGCCGAAAATATCCGATAGGCCGTAGAAGTCATAGACCTCCGCGCCCCACAGATCCTCGATTGCCTTTCTGGTCGCGTCAATGGAACCGCCCAGCTCGCCGGCGACAATGATTTTTTTGATATTCAAATCCCGCTTCGGATCAATGCCGCATTTGAGGGCTTTTTCGCCCAGCTGCCACGCATAGGACGGGCTGGTCCAGATGACGGTCGGCTGGTAAGTTTTTAACACAAACAGCAGCCGTTCGCTGGGCAGCGTGCCGCCCCAAATGCACAGCGCGCCTAAATTCTGTGCGCCAATGACATCCGGCCCGCCGACATAGAGCGAAAAATTGAGCGCATGGACGTAACGGTCGCTCGGCCGCATGCCGACCTGCCAGAACCAGCGGCTTTCGGTGTCCTGAAACTCGTCGAAATCCTGTTTGGTAAACGGACTCATGGTCGGCACGCCGGTGGAGCCGGACGAGGTGGAAATAAAGACCACATCCTCCTCGGGGACGGCGGCAAGCTCGCCGAGAAAAGAGCCGACGCCCTGCGTGTCTCTCTGGGTGGTCTTGTCAATGAAGGGGAATTTTTGAATATCCTGTAAGGTTTTGATGTCCGACGGCCGAACGCCGGCCTCATCAAACGAACGTTTATAATAAGGCGCGTGATCGTATGCAAACTGTACGATTTCTTTTAAATCCTCCAGCTGGCGTTGTTCCAGCTGCTCCCTGGGGAGGGTTTCCAACTCCTCGTCCCAATATTTGTTGGTAATATCTCTGCTCATCATGACATTCTCCTAATCAAACTGAAACTTGTTCTGGATGACCTTCCATTTTGCATCGCGCAAACGCCGAATGGTTTGCACATCCTCGTCGGTCAGATGCTTGAACCGGCCTTGCTTTCGCAGGTAGGCTTCCACATCGGTGAATTCCTTCGGGCTAAGATTGAGCGTAAACTCGCCGTTTTCGTATTCGGCAAGATACCAAAGCCCGCAGTCTACCACTTCTTTTGCGATTTCTACCGTTTCATCGGTGGCAATGCCCCAGCCGGTGGGGCAGGGGGCGATGATATGAATGTATTTTGTCCCGCGGATGTTCGACGCCTTTTCCACCTTGCGCATGAAGTCGTTCAAATACCCGATGCTTGCCGTGGCGGCGTATGCAATTCCATGAGCGGCGACGATTTCAAACATATCTTTTTTCGGTCGCAGATTTCCCCGCAGGTTTTTCCCCGCCGGTGTTGTGGTGGTTTTGGCCCCGAAGGGCGTCAGCGAGCTTTTTTGAATCCCGGTGTTCATATACGCTTCGTTATCGTAGCAGATATACAGGATGTCGTCGTCCCGGTCAATCGCGCCGGACAGCGCCTGCAGCCCGATGTCCGCCGTGCCGCCGTCGCCGGCAAAGCCGACCGCGTGAAAGTCGGTAATACCCTGCGCTTTGAGCCCTGCCCGGATGCCGGTGAGCATGGACGCCGTACCGGCAAAGGTGGAGATAATGGCGTTGTTGCCAAAGCAAAGCTGCGGAAAGTTAAAGCCCACCGCCGACATACAACCTGCGGGCAAAACGGCAATCGAACGCTCGCCCAGCACCTTTAGCGCGATTCGCACCGCAAGACTGCCGCCGCATCCGGCGCACGCCTTGTGCCCGTAAAAAAATTCGTCTTCACAGAGTGTTTTTGCGGTGATACTCATAAGCCTTTTCCTCCTTTGAATGCGAGAGGGAAAAACTCCCGGATGAAACGGTTACTTTTCATCCTGCTCACCTCCGATTCCGATGAATCTGATTGTTGTTTTCCTTTGCTTCAGTTCGTCAAATATGGTTTCAATTTCCTCAGCGGAGATATTTTGACCGCCTAGACCGCCGATGTAATTGGAGGTCGGAATCGAAACGCCCGCCTTTTGCAGCGCGGAATTGACGTTGGTATAGACCGTGCCCTCGTTGCCGAACGAAATGTCCTTTTCCAGCACCGCGACCGCCTTAGCACCCCGCACTGCCTGTGCGATTTCTTCGTTTGGGAAGGGGCGAAGATAGCGAATGCGAAGCAGGCCAGCCTTTTCACCCTGTTCACGCAGTTTATCCACCGTTTCCCGAACAAGGCCCGCGATGCTCCCGAGGGTGATCAGGATATAGTCGGCATCCTCGGTTCGGTAGCTTTCGGTCAGCCCGGTGTATTGCCTTCCAAAAATTTCTGCAAACCGTTTTTCCGCTT
>CABQCM010000231.1 GCA_902462665.1 uncultured Oscillospiraceae bacterium
AAGCCCGAGCGATAAAGCCGGTTGGCCCGCTCGGTCAGAGTGATTTTCATGCTGCGGAAGTGGCTTTTAACAGGTCTTTGCGTTGTTCTTGTTTTTTCTTGTACTTGCTGTGCCAAACGAGTGGAGCAGGGAGCGTTGAGCAGTAGTATCCCGGAGGAGACGGTTTCGCTTGTGAGTATGACGGAGAGTGCGGACGATTCGTCGTCTTCTGCTGTGCCGTCCTCGGAAGCGTTGGATTCGGTTGTCTCTGAAGTATCGTCTGTGTCGGGTGATGATGCACCACCGCCGACTTCTTCTTCCTTACTGCCGGAGCCGAGCGTTGCTCCGCCGCCAGCGATATCTTCTAACTCGTTGGAGGTTTCTTCACAGAAACCCTCGCAGACAGTTAGTTGGAATAGCTCGCCGGCCTCGAGTGAGGCGAGCGTTGTACCGCCAGACCCATCTGTTACCTCATCTTCGCACTCGATTACCGTCACTCTGGCCATTCGCGGCGTGGAGGGTGCGGTGATATGCGACGCGCAGAGCCTTACGGTGCATGAGAATAGCACAGTATTTACCGTATTACGGGACTACGCCAGACAGACCGGGTTGGAATTCTCGTATACCGGTGGGGTGAAATCCGCTTATGTCACGGGAATTGACGGATTGTATGAGTTCGATTACGGCAATCAAAGCGGCTGGCTCTACCGGGTCAACGGGGATTTTGCAGCCGCTTCGGTGAGCTGCGGAAGTTATCCGGTTCACGAGGGGGATCGAATCGAGTGGTTTTATACCACCGATCGGGGCGCGGATGTAGGCGCGCCCCGGTTTTAAATCGAATGCCATGTAGGTCGGGGAGGGAATTCTCTGCGGCCGGGCATACAACGAGAGGATAGACTTGACCTCATGAAACAACAAACATCATCCCTTTGGGATGTACTCGTCATTGGCGGCGGGGCAGCCGGGCTGATGGCGGCTGGCTTTGCGGCCGGTCAGGGTGCGCACACGCTGGTTCTCGAACGCAATGCGCGCATGGCCCGCAAGGTTATGATTACCGGCAAGGGACGTTGCAACCTGACCAATCAGTGCGACCGGGATTCCCTCATCGCCCATACTGTGCGCAATTCTCGTTTTCTTTATAGCGCTTACGCGGCTTTTTCACCGCAGGACGTCATGGCTTTGCTGGAACGTCTGGGAGTACCGCTTAAGGTAGAGCGCGGCAATCGGGTGTTCCCAGTTTCCGATCGGGCGGTTGATGTGGTGGATGCTTTGGTGCGGTTCGCGTCGGAGCAGGGGGCGCGCTTTGCCCAGGGACGGGCGATATCCGTCGAGCCTGAGGCCGCACAGGGGAAATTTCGCGTCGTCACTGAGGAGGGCGAGCATTTTTTTGCCCGCTCGGTGATTGTGGCTACCGGAGGCATGTCCTATCCCGCCACCGGCTCGACCGGGGACGGATATCGTCTTGCGCAGGAAAACGGCCACACCGTGATTCCGCCGAAACCATCGCTGGTGCCGGTCGAGGTACACGAGGGCTTCTGCAGCCGCCTGCAAGGCTTGAGCTTAAAAAACGTTACGCTTATGGTACGGGATACGCTACGAAAAAAAACGATTTTCGAAGAGCTGGGGGAGCTGATGTTCACCCACTTTGGTCTGTCCGGGCCGTTGGTGCTTTCCGCATCCGCGCAGATGCAGCCGATGGAGAGCGGGCGGTATATTCTGCAGATTGACTGCAAGCCGGGCTTGACGCCCGAGCAGCTTGACGCCCGTTTGGTGCGGGATCTGGGCGCCAACGCGAATCGGGATTTTGCCAACAGCCTGTCGGCTTTGCTGCCCAAAAGCCTGATACCGGTTATGGTCGGCTTGTCGGGTATTCCGGGGAATCTCAAATGCAATCAGATCACGCGCCCCATGCGGCTTAAGCTTGGGTCGCTGTGTAAAAGCCTGACCATGACGGTCACCGGCTTTCGTCCGGTGGAAGAGGCGGTGGTGACCGCGGGCGGCGTATCGGTGCGCCAAATCGACCCGAAAACCATGCAGTCGAAGCTCCACCCGGGGTTGTATTTTGCGGGCGAGGTGCTGGATGTGGACGCTTATACGGGCGGTCGGCTGCCAATGCGGCCCTGTTATCGTGAATACATTTGAGGAAACAGTGGAAGGGAAGGAAACGATATGATTTCTGTAGCAGTGGATGGGCCTGCTGGAGCGGGCAAAAGCACCATCTGTCGCCAGGCGGCCGAGCGGCTCGGCTTTGTGTACGTCGATACCGGCGCTTTGTATCGCTCGGTAGGATTGTTTGTTCTGAGACGGGGAGGGGATCCAACGGATTCCGCCGGCGTGGAAACCTTACTGGAGGGCCTGCGGGTCGATTTGCGCTTTGAACAAGGGGAGCAGCGTGTGTTGCTGAATGGGGAGGATGTCACCGCCCTTATCCGCACGCCGGAGGTTTCTATGGCGGCCTCACAGGTATCGGCGATTCCGGCGGTAAGGAAATTCTTGTTTGAAACGCAGCGCCGTCTGGCCCGAGAACACGACGTCGTGATGGATGGTCGGGACATTGGTACCGTGGTGCTGCCCGATGCTACGGTTAAAATTTTTCTCACTGCGCCGCTGAAGGTGCGGGCACAGCGCCGTCACCTAGAATTGATAGAGAAAGGGCAACCGGTCGAGTTTGACGCGGTTTATCGGGAGATGGAACAGCGGGATTATAACGATTCCCATCGCAGCGCCGCTCCGCTACGACAGGCGGATGACGCGATCCTGCTGGACAACGGCGGATTGACCCTGGCTCAATCGATTGAGGGTATGGTAGCGATTGTCCATGAAAACATAGCGACAAAGGGGGAGAGACAGGCATGACCCGGTTTTATCGCGTATTGAAGGCCATTGTGCGCCCTCTATGCTTCGTGCTTTTTCCTTATCGTTTTGAGCATCGGGAAAATATTCCTTCCAGCGGCCCGTTTGTCATCTGTTCGAACCACATTTCTTACATTGACCCGGTTTATTTGGCGCTGGCCGTGGATGGCCGCCAGGTCTTTTATATGGCCAAAGGGGAGCTGTTTCGATTCCGCCCCTTTGGCTGGCTGCTGCGTCGTTTAGGCGCCTTTCCGGTGGAACGAGGCAAGGGCGACGGCGAGGCTATGAATGTGGGATATGAGCATCTCAAAAACGGGCAGATTATGGGGATTTTTCCCGAGGGTACCCGTTCCAAAAACGGAAAGCTTGGCCGGGCCAAATCGGGAGTGGCGGTCATCGCTGCCCGCGCCGGTGTGCCGGTCGTGCCGGCCGCGATTAAGGTGAAAAACGGTAAGGTGCGCCTTTTTCGGCGGGCAGTCATTGAGTTTGCAGCCCCGATTTCGCCCAAGCAGATGAAACCGACCGGTGAGGGACGGTTGAACGAATATCGCGCCGTCGTACAGCGGATTATGGAACCCATTGCCTGTATGCTGGGGGAAAAGGAGGCTGGCGCGTGAGTAATATGCAGCACAGTGAGTCTTTGAGTCGGCAAACGTCCACGATCCGGGTGGCCGACACAGCCGGATTTTGCTTTGGCGTCAATCGGGCGGTCGAGATGGTTTAC
>CABQCM010000232.1 GCA_902462665.1 uncultured Oscillospiraceae bacterium
GTAACCGCCGATGTTTATGTGGATGGAGAGGTCATTCATCACATCACGCTGAGTAACGTGAGCGCCCCCTATGAAATTCCGCTGGAAACCGACCCGCCCGCTGTGCTCTTCGTCGAGCCGGGCCGCATTCGCTACCAAAGCGCCGGCTGCCCCGACAAGGTATGCGTGCGTTCCGGCTGGCTGAACCGGCCGGGCGACACCGCCGCCTGTCTGCCAGGGCGCAGCATGGTGGTTCTTTCCGGCGGGGAACGCATGTTTATGACCTATTAAAAGCGCGGCGGATACGTCTCCTTTTTGTGAAACTGCCTTTTCCGAATTGTGCTCCTGTTAAAAATACAGGCCCAGCGATCAATCAACATTTTGAGGGGGATACCTATGAATCGTGAAAATACAAATTGGGGACAAAGCGTAACGGGCATTGTGATTCGAAACGGACAGGTACTGCTTGCACGCCACACATATGGAAGCGGAAAAAACATGCTGATCGTACCGGGAGGTTATGTAAATTTCGGTGAAACGCCACAAGAAGCTTTAAAACGTGAATTCATGGAAGAAACCAAGATTGAAGTGGAAGCGACAGACATTATTGGGATTCGATTTAATATGCACGATTGGTACATTGCATTTAAGGCGGAATATATTTCCGGCGAGGCTTCCACAGACAACAATGAAAACAGCGAGGTATTATGGCTGGATGTTGAAGAAGCTTTGTCAAGAAATGATGTTCCAGAACTCACAAAAAATTTAATATCGAGTGCTGTTTCCGAAAACAGCGGATTACGCTATCAAGAATATAAGGGGAACCAAACATACGCACCATATTCTTTATATTGTGTATAGTCAAAAAATTCAGAAAGCCTGTCTGTCCCGTTAGATAGGGCTGCCACATATCAATGCCTGGGCGAGAACTTTCGCTCTTACCATATCTTATGTGCCAACCGTTGTTCCTCCGGCGGCCGAATTGATTCAAAGCCCGTCACCTCCAAGTCACGGGGAATATCCATCCAGCCACACTAGACAAAGCATAGGAAAGAGGGGGATCGACATGCAGGGAGCGTTCAGCATGGCTAAACGGGTCGCCACGCTCGGCATACTCGGGGCGCTGACCATCGCCTTGTCCCTGCTCGAGGGCCTTCTTCCTCCGCTGCCCTCTCTGCCACCGGGCGCCAAGCTGGGGCTGGCCAATATTATCGTGTTATTGGCCGCCTCCCAGGCCGGGCTGCCCAGCGCCCTGCTGCTGACCCTACTCAAGGGGGTCACCGTCTTTCTCAGCCGGGGAGCCACTGCCTGTTTTATGAGCTTGTCGGGCGGCATACTCAGTACGCTCATCGTCTGTCTGCTTTTTTCTCTGCCAAAGCGCCCTTTCGGGCTGGCCGGAATCAGCGTGGCTGGGGCCATCTGCCACAACCTAGGCCAGCTGTTATGCAGCCGCGTGCTCATGGGTACCCCCGCGGTTTGGGCCTATACCCCGGCGCTATTGCTGTTCGCGCTGCTGCTCCCTGTGCTGCGGCGCTCCCCGCTGGCAGGCTGGAATCGCTCTCACCCTGCATTGAACACTGCCGCATCCGACACGGCGGACGAGTCCTCTTCGCCGGATACGAAGCGGTAAAAGATAAAGTACCGTCCATTGGAAAGGAAGGGTTCTTCATGCAAAAGCCCCAGAATGGGCTTTGGTCCCGCATCGGCAAAGCCGACGGCGGGGTCAAGGCTCCCCACCACAAGAACACGGCCGAATGCGCTGTCGTTCGCATGCCGCCGCCCGAACGGGTTGTGCTGCCTATGCTGCAGCACATTGGCGCTCCCTGCACGCCCACCGTCAAGGCGGGGGATTTGGTGCAGGTCGGCCAAGTTGTGGGCGATAGCGACGCCCCCATGTCGGTGCCAATTCACGCCAGCGTCTCGGGTAAGGTGAGCAAAATCACCGAGGTCTCCCTGCCCAATGGCCGCCGGTGCGCCGCCGTCGAAATTGAGTCAGACGGTCAGATGACGCTGTGGGACGGCATTCGCCCTCCCCGGCTGGAATCCAGAGCCGACCTGGTCGCCGCTGCCCGCGCGAGCGGTCTGGCTGGATTGGGCGGCGCGGGCTTCCCCGCTCACAAAAAGCTCGACGTTCCCGAGGGTAGGCACATCGACACCCTACTCATCAACGCCGCCGAATGCGAGCCCTACATCACGGTGGACTACCGCGAATGCATGGAAAACTCGTGGGATATTTTAAACGGCGTTTACACCGTGAAGGAAATGCTGGGGATCGACCGGGTGATCATTGCCGCCGAGGACAACAAGCCCAAGGCCTTTGAGGTGCTGGAATCAGTCGTGCGTTCCTCGCAGAACACCGACCAGAACGTCGCCATTCTTTCCCTGCCTTCCCGCTACCCGCAGGGGGCGGAAAAGGTGCTCGTCTGGGCTGCCACCGGCCGGAGAATCCCGCCCGGAAAGCTGCCGATGGACGTGGGCTGTCTGGTAATGAACACGGCGAGCATCGCCTTTCTCTCCCGTTATATTAAGACCGGCAAGCCGCTGGTCAGCCGCAGTGTGACCATCGACGGTTCGGCCGTCGCCCAGCCTCAAAACGTCCGTCTTCCGCTGGGAACCCCCATTGTCGATGCCATTGCCTTCTGCGGCGGGTACAAGACCGAGCCCAAAAAACTGCTGATGGGCGGGCCGATGATGGGGCTGGCCCTGTCGGACGATTCTCTGCCCATATTAAAGCAAAACAACGCCATTCTCGCCTTTGCCGAGGCCGACGCGGTGCTGCCGGACGAACGCGCCTGCATCCGGTGCGGCCGATGCAACGCCGCCTGCCCGATGAACCTGCTGCCCACCGCGCTGGAGCATCACGCCCGTTCCGGCAACGCGGAGGAACTGGAGCGTCTGGGCGCTATGGTTTGCATGGAATGCGGCTGCTGCGCCTTTTCCTGCCCCTCCGGCCGACCGCTGGTGCAGTTTATGCGCCTGGCGAAGGATGTTGTGCGAAACAAGCAAAAATAGTGCGTTCTCTGTCGGTTTGATTCGTTTCAACTCCGCTGCATATCGCCCGGCTGGGCGCGCAGCGCACGGTTTATGCGGTCAACCGGCTTTACGGCACAACTGCTGTCTACAACACCAGACAGAAAGGAATGGATGAAACAATGGATACCTTATTGAAGGTGAGTTCTTCCCCTCATCTGCACAGCCCCGTTACCACCCCCCGTCTGATGCGGGACGTTCTCATCGCCCTATTGCCGGCGCTGGTTGCGTCGGTGGTCTTGTTCGGTCCCCGCGCGCTGCTGCTCACGGCGGTGTGCGTCGCCTCCTGTGTGCTGGCTGAGTTTCTCTGCCGCAAGGTGATGAAACGGGATAACACCATCGGGGATTTCAGCGCGGCGGTCACCGGCGTGCTGCTCGCCTTTAACCTGCCGGCCTCTTTGCCGCTGTGGATGGCGGTCATCGGCTGTGTGGTGGCAATCGTCGTGGTCAAGCAATGCTTTGGCGGATTGGGGCAAAATTTTGTCAACCCGGCCATTGCAGGGCGTATTGTGCTCATGGTTTCCTTCCCCACGCAAATGA
>CABQCM010000233.1 GCA_902462665.1 uncultured Oscillospiraceae bacterium
CCCACACCCATCCATCCGACGGCAAACACCGTGCGGCGGATATGGCGGCGGCGAAGCCGTTCGGCCCGAGAAATCGGACGTTCGTGCCGGGGACGGGGCGGGACTCCGAGCGAGGAAACCAGCCGGTTTGCCTCCCCTCGCAGCTTGGCTTCCGGCATTTCGGCGCACTGGGGGCGCACAAAAAGCAAAGCCCGTTCAAAACACTGACTTTCGGTTTCGTTGACCTCGATGATCTGATGGTTGATGCCCCGTATCATGGCAGTTTTCCCCTTTTCATTTGGATTGTTTCACCAATAGTGTGGTCAGGAAAAAAATGTTTATACAGTTTTCCAGTTTCCATTTGGTTGGAAACGCCTATTTCATTGGGTTTATACTTTTTGTATTTTCATCCGTTTACATAAGATTGTGGAAAACTCAGTGGAAAATGTGAATAAGCGGTGGAAAAGGGGGGTGTTTCACTCGGCTTTTCCCCGTTTTTCCACATACATCGGTGGGGAAAGCCTGCTTTATGTAATATTACTATTTGTATAAAATTGTCGATAAATGCGATGAAATCTAGGTTTTTGGTGAATTTATTATTCTTTATTATAAAATACTATTACAACTTTGTAAGAAAATCTGAAAACCGGTACGCTTTTTGTCACAAAAAACTTGAAATAAATTCGTTTGTATTGTACAATGAATGTGTTTCGATTGGGAAGGCGCGGTGTCAGACGTGCATCCCGTCGGGTGTTTGACTCCGTTCACCGTGGCATACTCCGCCGGTGCAGGAACCAAACGGCGGCCACGTCTCCGCATTCTAGGCGGGGAAACATTCTGTGTTAAAGAGGGGATTATTGTGTCGAACAGATTATTCCAGGGAATCATTCATCAGATGAAGGATGCCATCGACCGTACCATCGGCATACTCGATGAAACCTCGTCGGTCATCGCCTGCAGCGAGCTTGGCCGCATTGGGGAGCCTGCCGGAGTGGAATTCTCCGAGGTCGCGGAAGCGGCGCTGGGCTCGGTCCGCAACGGGTATACCTATCATCCGTTCGGCGCGGGGCAGCATGCCGAGTACGCCGTGTTTGTGGAAGGAGAGGATGAGCAAGCCTTCAAATACGCCGATTTGCTGGCCATTTCACTCAGCGCGGTCAAGCAGTATTACGATGAGAAATACGACCGCGGCAATTTTATCAAAAATGTCATTCTCGATAATATCCTGCCCGGGGACATTTATTTAAAAGCGCGCGAGCTGCGTTTTAACGCCGATGTCGCTCGCGTGGTGCTGCTCATTCGCATTGTGTCGCGCAACGATGTGTCGGTGTTCGACGTGGTGCAAAACCTGTTTCCCGACAAGAGCAAGGATTTTGTCATTAATATTAACGAGACCGATATCGCGCTGGTCAAGGAGACGCGCGAGGGCATTGACACAAAGGACCTCGAAAAGCTGGCCCGTTCGATTGTGGATACCCTTTCGGGCGAATTCTACACCCACGCCATCGTGGGTATCGGCACCTCGGTGATGAGCATTAAGGAGCTGGCCCGTTCCTTTAAGGAGGCGCAGGTGGCGCTGGAGGTCGGCAAGGTGTTCGACACCGAAAAGACCATTGTCAGCTACGATAACCTGGGCATTGCCCGTTTGATTTATCAACTTCCGACCACCCTGTGCGAGACTTTCCTGCGGGAAATTTTCAAAAAGGGTTCGATCGAAAGCCTCGATCAGGAGACGCTGTTTACCATTCAGCGCTTTTTCGACAACAATCTGAATGTTTCCGAGACCTCGCGTAAGCTGTTTGTTCACCGCAACACGCTGGTCTACCGTCTCGAGAAAATTAAAAAGCTCACCGGTCTGGATTTGCGGGAGTTTGACCACGCGATTGTGTTCAAAATCGCTCTCATGGTCAAGAAGTACCTGACCGCCAACCCGGTGAAATACTAAAAGCAAAGGCGGGATTCCCCATTTTACAGCAAAGGCAAGTCCCTACTGAGGGCACGGGCCAGCCGCTGATTGAGTTTCGCGGCGTCTACAAGGCGTATAACAACGGCACCAAGGCCCTGAACGATATCAATCTTCAAATTCATAAGGGTGAGTTTGTGTTTGTCGTCGGTGCGTCCGGCGCGGGCAAAAGCACCTTTATTAAGCTCATGGTTCACGAGGAAAAGCCCAATGCCGGTGAGATTATCGTCAACGGCTATCGGCTGTCCACCCTGCGCCGGAAGAATATCCCTAAGCTGCGCCGCACCATGGGCATCGTCTTTCAAGATTTTCGCCTGATTAAGGACATGACCGTGTTTGACAACGTGGCCTTCGCCATGCATGTGGTGGGCGCGTCCACCCGGGATATCCGCAAGCGGGTGGCCTATACCCTCAACGTCGTGGGCCTGGGCGACAAGGCGCGTTCCTATCCCGATGAGCTGTCGGGCGGCGAGCAGCAGCGCGTTGGCCTGGCCCGTGCGCTGGTCAACAATCCTTCGCTGATTATCGCCGACGAGCCGACCGGCAACGTTGACCCGAATATGTCTTATGAAATCGTCGAGCTGCTCACCGAGATTAACCGCCGGGGCACGACCGTCATCATGGTCACCCATGAGCACCAGTTGGTGCGCGACTTTGGCCGGCGGGTGATCATGATTGAAAACGGCACCGTGGTGGCCGACAATTATACGCCGGCTCCCGAAACCGCGCCCGAGGCGGAAGTGATTGCCGCTCCCATGACCGATGTGGTGGAGCTGGCGCAGCCTCAGGCAGTTTCGCCCGAGGTCGTACCGGCGGCCGATGCATCCCCTGCGGCGGGTGAGCCTGCTTCGGCGCCTGCCGAGGTGGGTACGGCTTCGCAGGAGAAAGCGGGTGATGCGCAATGAAGCTGAGAAGTTTGCGTTATCTGACCGTACAGGGCTTTAAAAATATCTGGGCGCACCGGCTGATGTCGGTGGCTTCTATTGGCGTACTGGTGGCCTGTATGCTTATGCTGGGCATTGCGATCGCTCTGTCTCAAAACATTGAGCTGATGCTCGGTACGCTGGAAAATCAAAACGTTGTGTTCGTCTATTATGTAGAAGATTACACCGAAGAGCAGGCGGTCGATGCGACCAACCGCATTGCCGGATTGGATAACGTCCGCACAGCCGAGTTCGTCTCCAAGGAGGAGGGGCTCGAGCGCCAGAAGGACAAAATGGGGCAGGAGTACGATGCCCTGTTTGCCTGGGTGGACGGGGAAAACCCCCTGCCGCACGCGGCGCAGGTGACCTTGCAGGATTTGAGCCGGTTTGACGAAACCATGGAGCAAATCAAGGCCGTCGAAGGGGTCAAAAGCCTGGGCGAGCAGCGGGAGATTGCAATGAAAATCACCGCCATCCGCAGCATCGTCAACAACGCCGGTTTCTGGATTATCGCTCTGCTGACCGCCATTTCGCTGGTCATCGTGGCCAACACCATTAAGGTGACCATGTACACCCGCAAGCGGGAGATTAACATTATGAAAGCAGTCGGCGCGACCAACAGCTTCATCCGGCTTCCCTTTGTCATCGAGGGAATTGTGCTCGGGGTATTGGCTGGGGGCATC
>CABQCM010000234.1 GCA_902462665.1 uncultured Oscillospiraceae bacterium
CGGGGCACCTCCACCTACGACGGCATGTCCATCGCCCGGGCGGTGCTAGAGCATGTGGTCAAAAAAATCGGGGCAAAAACCTTTTTCGCCACCCATTATCACGAACTGACCGAGCTGGAGGGACAGCTAGACGGCGTACTCAATTATAGTGTCGCGGTCAAAAAACGAGGGGATGACGTTACCTTTTTACGCCGCATCGTGCGGGGCGGGGCGGATGAAAGCTATGGTATCGAGGTTGCCCGGCTGGCTGGAATTCCAGACGCAGTCGTCCGTCGCTCTCGGCAGATTTTACGGGAGCTGGATGCGCAAGGGGCAGTTGCCCTTCCCATCCGGCCGTTGGCTGAAGGGCCGGAGGATCCACAGATGTCGCTGACCGGCGCTATGTCGCAGCGGCTGGTGGACACGTTGCGGGAACTGGATGTGGATACCCTGACCCCGCTCGAAGCGTTGACCAAGTTGTATGAACTGGTAAAAGAGGCAAGGCAGCTATAGTCTCCTGCACGCGACGATAACTTTCCATTCGGGATCAACAAGGGCGCGTATCATCTTTTATACAAAGGAGGAACTCTCATTGGCAGTCATCCGAGTGCTGGATCGTCATGTGGCCGAGCTAATCGCGGCTGGCGAGGTGGTCGAGCGGCCGTCCTCAGTCATTAAGGAACTGGTGGAAAATTCCATTGACGCGGGGGCAAAAGCCATTACCGTCGAGGTGCAGCGCGGCGGTGTGACTTATCTGCGCATTGCGGACGATGGCTGCGGGATTGCACGCGAAGATGTTCCCACCGCCTTTTTGCGCCACGCCACCAGCAAGGTGCGTACCGAGGATGACCTGGCCGGTATCGGAACCTTGGGCTTTCGAGGGGAGGCTTTAGCGAGCGTCGCCGCCGTTGCGCGGGTGGATATGCTCACCAAGACGGCGGCGGAGGAGCTGGGAACCCGGTACCGCATCGAGGGAGGCGACGAGGTGGATTGCGACGATGCGGGGTGTCCGGACGGCACGACCATCATCGTGCGCGATTTGTTTTACAATACCCCCGCTCGAATGAAGTTTCTCAAAAAGGACGTGGCGGAGGCCAACGCCGCGGCCGATGTGGTTGACCGCATTGCTTTGACTCATCCCGAAATTTCGTTTCGTTTTGTGCGCGACGGCAAAGAGACGCTGCATACCCCCGGCGACGGGCGTCTCTATAGCGCCATCTACGCGGTGTATGGTAAGGAGTTTGCTTCCACTTTGATTCCGGCGGAATACTCTCATGCCGGCATTCGCATGGATGGCTTTATTTCTAAGCCGACTGCCGCGCGGGCCAACCGCAATATGCAGCACTTCATTGTCAACGGGCGGTTTGTACGCACTAAAACGGCCATGGCCGCCTTGAGCGAGGGATATAAAAACAGTATCATGGCCGGCAAATTTCCGGCTTGCGTACTGCGCTTTGAATTGCCGAGCGATCAGGTGGACGTCAATGTCCACCCAGCTAAAATTGAAGTGCGGTTTGTCCAGGAAAAGCCGATTTTTGACACAGTCTATTTTGGTGTAAAAACCGCTCTGGCCCAGAGGGATTCCCGTCCGGTTATGGATTTGCCCCGCAAAAAGTTTGTCCCGCCCGCACCACCCGCCGCACAGCCCATTAGCCTATTTGAGGACAGGGCAAAAGACGCCGCGGATCGGAAGCCTCTCGCGGGAGAAATGGGTTCGGTCAGTACGGTTGCTTCGGTGCGGAAAGAGACGCAGCGGGCCGCCGTTTTGGATCCGTCTGCGGAAAAAATTGCTTCTACTGCCGGCTCACAGAAAAGCTTGCCGACGAATGCAGTGGATTCTATCGAGGATACCGCACCGTCTCATGTGCTGCCGCCCCTTCCGGCGGTGGATAGTTCCCAAAGCAATTGGGACGAGGACGCTTCCTTTGCCGACCAAACGCCAAGCTGTTACGACCGGGCGGTGGAGGTGCGTTGTCCAGCGGCTGTTACAGAAAGCAAACGCACCGAAGATGGTTCTGCCTTATCAGAAGCTGCTTTTGCCGTGCCTGCACCAGTTCAGCGCGAGCCTCAGCTACAGGAGGCTCCTTCGGTTCAAAACACGCCGCCCGAATCCGAAATAGCCCCTGAGATTTCATTGCGATTGCTGGGCGAGGCCTTTGCCACCTATGCTATTGTGGAGGCAGGGCAGGAATTGCTTCTCATCGACAAGCATGCCGCTCACGAGCGGATTCTGTTTGACCGGCTGATGGACAATCGGGCCCAGCCGCAATCACAAATGCTTCTCCAGCCGGTGGCGGTGACGCTGTCCAAAGAAGAATATTCTGCCTTATTGGAGCACATGGAGACGGTGCTGAAGGCAGGCTTCGATATCAGCGACTTCGGCAGCGGAACCATTCTGGTGCGGGCCGTGCCGCTCGAGGTGCAGGGGGGCGATGTGCCCTTGCTGATGCAGGAAATTGCGGGAAAGTTCATGGAGCATCGACAAGAAGTTTCTCTCGATCATTTGGAATGGATTTATCATTCGGTCGCCTGCCGGGCGGCCGTCAAGGCGGGGGATGCCTCCGGGGCGGAGGAGCTGTTGGCTTTGGCGCGGCGCATTTGTGCCGACCATAGCGTGATGTATTGCCCGCACGGGCGTCCGGTGGCCATCCGGCTGACCAAGCGCGAGGTGGAACGGCAGTTTGGTCGCATCCAGTAGCCGTGCGCCGCAGCTGTGCCGCCTCGCGGCACAATTTTGATGGAAAGGAACCCTTTGTATGGCAAAGGCATGGTGACAGAGATGCAGCGCTGCAAGGTTTTGGTGGTAGCCGGCCCGACCGCGTCGGGAAAGACCGCGCTGGGGGTCGAGCTATGCAAGCGTTTTGGCGGCGAGGTAGTTTCGGGGGATTCCATGCAGATTTACCGTCAGCTTTCGATTTCCACCGCCAAACCCACGACGGAGGAGATGCAGGGAATTGCGCATCACCTGATTGATTGCCTTGATATTACCGAACCTTTCAGCGTCGCACAATATGTCCGGCTGGCAGACGAGGCCATCGAGGACATTGCCGCCCGAGGGCGTTTGCCGGTCGTGGTGGGGGGCACGGGGCTATACATTCATTCTCTGATTGACCATGTGCAATATGCGCCTGTCCCTTCGGATCCTGCTCTGCGGGAGCGGCTTCGGCAGCGGGCGGATGAAGAGGGGGGCGAGGCGCTGCTGCGCGAGCTCGCCGATGTAGACCCTGAAACCGCCGCGCGGCTGCATCCCAACGATACTGGCCGTATTGTGCGGGCGCTGGAGGTAGTCCGGCTGACAGGACAAACCGTTGCCGGGCAAAAGGTGTTGTCCCGGCAGGCGCCTTCCCCTTACGAGCCGTTTTGGGTGGGGCTGGATTTTGCCGACCGTCAAGTGCTGTACGAGCGAATCAACTCCCGGGTCGATCGAATGCTGGAGCTGGGGCTGGTCGAGGAAGCCGCTTCTTTGCTCCAAGGGCCAGGGGCCCCCACGGCGGCGCAGGCCATCGGTTGTAAGGAGCTGGCGCCTTATTTTCGCGGCGAGTGTACCCTTGACGAGGCT
>CABQCM010000235.1 GCA_902462665.1 uncultured Oscillospiraceae bacterium
TTCATACATATTCTAGTTTACAAAGCCATAAAAATCATTTATAATATAAAATATGCTTGCACAAGCTACGGAGGGTCTGTTCGGCTTTTGCCCGAGAAGACATCCAAAGCGGATTCCAGTTTTGAAGAACAGGAGAATTGCGATGAAAATATCCAAAGTGGTAGAGCTTCTCGACGCGCAGGTGGTTTGCGGCGAGGATATGTTGGACAACGAGGTCTATTCCGCCTGCGGGTCGGATATGATGAGCGATGTGCTGGCCTATGTCAAGGATCATTCCCTGCTGCTGACCGGGCTGATTAACCCCCAGGTGGTGCGCACGGCCGAGATGATGGACATGGGCTGCATTGTCTTTGTGCGCGGCAAATCCCCCAACGATATGATCATTGAATTGGCGAAAGCAAAAAATATTGTCATTTTAAGAACCGATTTCCGCATGTACACCTCCTGCGGAATGCTCTACGAGGCGGGACTCAAGTCCGAGGGCGCCGATCGGGTATGAATGAGACGATGCAGTACCGCTATGTGGTCGACGGAGAAAACTTTATGTCGGCCGGCGAGGCGTCGGCCGACGTCAAACGAATTCTGCGCCAGCTCGGGTTTGACAGCACGGTGATTCGCCGCACCGCCATCGCCATGTACGAGGGGGAAATCAACATGGTCATCCATGCCAAAGGCGGGGTGGCCGATGTGGAAATTTCGGATGAAAAAATTGTCGTCGTGCTCAAGGACGAGGGGCCGGGCATACCGGATGTGGAGCTGGCCATGTCGGAGGGGTATTCTACCGCGCCCGACCAAATCCGCGCCCTTGGCTTTGGGGCAGGCATGGGCTTACCCAATATGAAAAAGTACACCGACGAGATGCACATTGACACCGAGGTGGGGGTGGGAACGACCGTCACCCTGACCATATGCAATCAAAAATAGCCGCTTTTCGCCGCAATGTGGGAAAGCGGTTTCACATCATATCACCAATGGAAAGAGAGGGATGGGCTTGAATGGGATTTTTCATTCCGTCACCCTGCGGGAGGACCGATGCAAGGGCTGCATCAACTGCATGAAGCGCTGCCCGACCGAGGCCATCCGTGTGCGCGAGGGAAAAGCAACGATCATCAACGAGCGGTGCATCGACTGTGGGGAATGCATCCGGGTTTGCCCCAATCTGGCCAAGCAGGCAGTCAGCGACGGCTTCGACGTGCTCGACCGCTTTGCCTGGAAGGTGGCCATGCCGGCCCCTTCCTTTTACGGGCAGTTTGATAACATAGATGACATCAACATTATTCTCACCGGGCTCAAACGCATTGGGTTTGACGATGTGTTTGGGGTGGCCCGCGCGGCGGAGATTGTCAGCGATTTGACCCGTAAGAACCATGCTTCCATGAGTCAAAAGGTCAGCGGCCCCATCATCAGCTCGGCCTGCTCGGCCGTGGTGCGGCTGATTCGGGTGCGTTTCCCCGAGCTGTGCGCCAACGTGCTGCCGGTCAACGAACCGCTTCATCTCGCTTCCCGCATGGCCAAGGAGGAAGCCGCGGCGAAAACCGGGCTGCCGATGGACCAAATCGGGGTGTTTTTTATTTCTCCCTGCCCGGCCAAAGTTACTTCGGCCAAATCGCCCATTGGCATTCAGCGAAGCTATGTCGACGGGGTGTTGTCGGCCAGCGCAGTATATTTTCGTATGCTGTCGGCTCTCAAAACGGTCGATGTTCCCGAGAATTTGCTTCAGTCGGGCATTGTGGGCATCAACTGGGGGGTCAGCGGCGGGGAGTCCGCCGCCCTGCTGACCGATAAATATCTGACGGCCGACGGTATTGAGAATGTTATTAAGGTGCTGGAGGCGGTGGAGGACGACAAGCTCGACGATTTGGACTTTGTCGAGCTCAACGCCTGCCCGGGTGGCTGCGTGGGCGGGGTGCTCAACATTGCCAACGCTTTTGTGGCCCGCTCCCGGCTCAAGACCCTGCGCAAATACCTGCCGGTGATGAAAAACAAGTCGGAAGGCAACGACAGCCGCATGTTCTGGGAGGCCGCGCTCGAGTACGAGACCATCGACAAACTCGACGATGATCTGGCCGAGGCAATGAATAAGATGAAAAAGATTGATCAGATGGCCAAGCACCTGCCTGGGCTGGACTGCGGCTCCTGCGGTGCACCGAGCTGCCGCGCCTTCGCACAGGATGTGGTGCGGGGCGACGCGTCGGAAAACGACTGCATCATCCGGTTTCGGGAGCAGCTTTCGATGCTGTCGGGGCTGGGCATCGATTTGGAATCCATTATTCCGGCTCCCTTCCGACAGCACGGTCGGGGAGAGAGCGACGAACCGCATGAGTCCTGATGGCAGACAGGTCATTATAATGTCAGACCGCAGACCGTGCAAGGCTCTGTACCCGGTTGGGCGACGGGGCATGAAAAGGAGGAACCGCCATGACCAATTACGAATTAATCTCCGCCCTTTCTCTACAGGTGTTTGAACAGGGCGAGGAACGAGCGGTGACCACCGGCTACTGCGGTGACCTGCTTAGCTGGGTTATGGGCCGCGCCCCGCAGGATTCGGCGTGGATTACCGTGATGAGCAACAACAATGTCGCGGCCGTCGCGGTGCTGTGCGACGTCTCCTGTGTGATTCTGGCCCAAGGCTCGCACCCCGATGAAATCCTGCTCTCCCGCGCAAAGCAGGAGGGGATTTGCCTGCTCGGCAGCGAGCGGGACGCGTATACCCTCTGTGCGGATTTGGCCGCCTGCCTGGGAAGGGAGGACAAATAACATGCGTCTGGAAGAAAAGGATGTTACTTTAGATACCCTGGAGCGGGAGGATTGTCGCACGCTTTGGAGGAATACCGAGTACGACTTTGATCACCCGACCGAGCCGCTGAATTTGGGACATTCGGTGGAAAAGGCCGACGCATGGTTTGATGAAATCCAGCGAGATCAGGGAAGCCGGCATGTACGGCTTGGTATCTTTGTGCACGGTGTCGGAGTGATTGGAGATGTTGCGCTACAGGATATTGATCGTGTTCATCGTTGCTGTACGTTGGGGATGGGGATTGCAAAACTGGAGCACCGTTCCAAAGGATACGGCAGTCAGGCGGTTGCCCTGATGCTGCGTCATGCTTTCCAGGATCTTGGTCTTGAGCGGGTATCCGCCAGGACGTTGGAGGGAAATCTTGCCGCCCGCCGCTCTTTGGAGCGCAGCGGCTTTGTGCTCGAGGGAATCGAGCGAAAGGCGGTTTATCTTGGCGGGAGAAAATGCGATCGTTTTTGCTATGCCATGCTGAGGGAAGAATATTTGGCTTTGTGCGGCGCAGCGAGGTAAATCCCATTCTTGGTTGATGATGGTTGCCGCCGCTCCGCTTGAAAAAGGCGGTTGCTTCGACAAAACGATAACCGATTTTATTTCCGAAAGAAAGGAAGACGCCGGGCGGCGGGAAAAGTATCAAAGCCGCCCAGACGATAGAATTGACATGACCCTGCGCGAGTATCACTACGATCTGCATATGCACTCCTGTCTTTCCCCTTGTGCGGACGACGACATGACCCCCAAT
>CABQCM010000236.1 GCA_902462665.1 uncultured Oscillospiraceae bacterium
GATGCATCCCAATTGGAACGGCTGACGCAGTATCAAAACGATACCGGGGTGCTGCGTGATTTGCGTGCTATTAAGCAGGAGAACAAGCAGCGTCTTGCTCGCTTTTTGGAAAAAGAGGGTTATGGCCCCATCAATTCGGATTCCATTTTTGACGTGCAGATTAAACGACTGCACGAATACAAACGTCAACATCTCAATGCATTGCATATTTTAGGACAGTATTTGTCTTTGAAAGAAAATCCAAATCAGGATTTTGTACCAAAAACCTATTTGTTTGGAGCAAAAGCTGCTCCGGGATATTTCTTGGCCAAGCAGATTATTCAGTTTATTTGCTCCATCGCCGAGCTCATCGACCGCGACCCTGCCGTGCGCGATAAGCTGAAGGTGGTCTACGTGGAGGATTATCGGGTGACCCTGGCCGAGCTACTTTGTCCGGCGGCCGACATCAGCGAGCAGATTTCGCTGGCCGGCACCGAGGCCTCCGGCACCGGCAATATGAAATTAATGCTCAATGGCGCTGTCACTCTGGGCACGGAGGACGGAGCCAACGTCGAAATCCACGAGGCCGTGGGGGATGACAATATCCTCATTTTTGGTCTGCGCGAGGCCGAGGTAGGCGAGCTGCGTGCCCGAGGATACGATCCCAGGCAGTTTTATTACAACAATTTGTTGCTCAAGGAATCCATTGATCTGATCCAGCGCGGAATCGGCGGACGGCAATTTTCCGATATCGCCCGCATCCTCACAAGTCAGGATACCTATATGGCTCTGGCCGACTACGATGATTATTGCCGGGCGCAGCAGACGGCTTCCTCCCTTTACCTCCAGCCCGAGGTATGGGGCCGGATGTCGCTGATGAACATCGCCATGGCGGGACGGTTTTCCGCCGACCGCGCCATTGAGGAGTATGCCCGGAATATTTGGGGGATTACGCCGGTGGATGCATAGTGAGGCGCTGCGCCCATAGAGCAACATCGCCTGCGGGCGGCGGGAATACCGCCGCCCCATTTTTTAAGGAAAGGAAGGATTGCCATGGCGCTCGAATTCAACGGTATACCGTCTATCGTGACCATGACCTCTCAGGCTGTCCCTGCGGGACAGGTGTTGTTGCAGGCGTATTGGGGCGGCGAGGTTAACCGTCCGGTAGCCATGATTGCCCCCGATGGAGGCTCGGTGCAGGAATACCCGCTCGAGTGTAAGGCGCGCAGCGGTGAGCAGTGGCGCTGGGAATGCATGCTGCCTTTGAGCAAACCGGGACTTTACTTTTACCACTATGAGGATGGCGGCCGCCTTGCGCCGGCGCAGGGAGATTGGCAGTTAACGGTGTACGACCCCGATTTCTCCTCTCCCGATTGGTGTGCGGGCGGGGTGATGTATCAAATTTTTCCCGATCGGTTTGCCGCGAGCGGCCAGCCCAAGCAGGGAGTGCCGAATGATCGGTACCGTCAGTCGGACTGGCTGGCCCAGCCGGCTTATGAGCAGGGGGAGAGCGGCCGGGTACTGGGAAACGATTACTACGGCGGCGACCTGCGCGGTATCGAAAAGAGATTGGATTATCTGGCGTCTTTGGGGGTGACCTGCCTTTATTTGAATCCCATTTTTGAGGCGCATTCCAATCATCGCTATAATACCGCCGACTACGAGAAAATTGACCCTCTGTTGGGCGTTCGGGAGGATTTTGTTTCTCTTTGCCGCGAATGTCACCGCCGGGGGATGCGGGTTATTTTGGATGGGGTTTTTTCCCACACCGGCAGCGACAGCCGCTATTTTAACGCCAAGGGCCGGTATTCCCAGCCCGGCGCGGCGCAAAGCACCGATTCTCCCTGGTTTTCCTGGTACTCTTTTTCGCGGTATCCGGATCAATACGCGGCCTGGTGGGGCGTGCCGACCCTGCCGGAGGTGCGCGAGGAAGAAAACTCTTTTTTAGAATACATTACCGGGGAGAATGGCATCGCCCGTCTCTGGCTGCGGCTGGGGGCCGACGGCTGGAGGCTGGATGTAGCCGACGAGCTGCCCGATGGTTTTTTGGAGCGGTTTCGCGCGGCGGTCAAAGCCGAGAAGCCCGACGCGTTGTTGCTCGGCGAGGTGTGGGAGGACGCTACCACCAAGGTCAGCTACGGCCATCGCCGTCGGTATCTGCTAGGCTCTCAGCTTGATTCGGTCATGAATTATCCCTGGCGGGAGGCGATACTCACGTTTGTGAGGGGCGGCAGCGCCGAGGCGTTGTGGGATGCGGTGGATACATTACTGCGCCGTTATCCGCCGCCCGCCGTGCAGGCTTTAATGAATCACCTGGGAACTCACGATACCGCGCGGCTCATTACCGAGTTGGCAGGCGATCCCGGTCGGGATAAACCGCGCGACTGGCAGGCAAAAGCCTTTCTCGACGGCCCGTCTCTCGAGCGCGGCCGCCGCAGGGTGCGCATGGCTGCCGCCATCCAATATACTCTGCCGGGGGTACCCTGCCTGTATTATGGGGATGAAATCGCTATGCCGGGCTGCGGCGACCCCTTTAACCGTGCGGCTTACGATTGGCAGGGAGGCGACCGCCAGCTAAGGGATTGGTACCGTCTGCTCGGCCGCCTGCGGGCATTGTGCCCGGCACTGCGCGCAGCGGATATTGTTCCAGTGCGGTTCCAGGCGGGGCATGCGGCGTATGTCCGCAGGGCAGGGGAGAACGCCTTGCTTGTCGCGGTCAATCGCTGGTGCGACGGCGAGAGCCTGGAACTGCCGGCTGGGTGGGAACGCTCGGTAGCTCTGGCCGGTCCGGTGCCGGCAAACGGCCGCCTGTGGGTTCCGGCCGAGGAGGTCTGCCTGCTTGGAATGGGCCCCTGGATGGAACGGTGGGAGTAAATTTTTTCGCGGCGCCTTATGGGGGGCGTTTGACAAACTGAAAAATAGTTGACTTTATTTACCGATTCTGCTATAATACACGTTGCGCAGATAAATCGACTATCTGCTCCTTGCTCCGCTGTGACGGGCGGGGCCATATGTCCAAAAGGAGGTGCTGCAAATGGCAACTGTCAATTCGTATGAGATCGTTATGGTTTATTCCATGAAGAACGGTGAGGAGGCCGCTAAGGCTCTGCTCGAAAAGTTCAAGGCTCTCATCGAGGCGAACGGTACGGTCAGCAACGTCGACGAGTGGGGAAAACGCCGCTTGGCTTACCTCATTAACGACGAGGCTGAGGGCTACTACGTGCTGGTCAACTTTGAGTCCAATCCGGAGTTCCCGGCTGAGCTCGACCGTGTGTTGAAGATTACCGACGGCGTGCTTCGTTCGCTCATCATCAGCAAAAACTAAGACGTTTGGAAAGGGATGGTATCCGCTATGTTGAATTCTGTTATTATGATGGGTCGCCTGACGGCCGATCCGGAGCTTCGTCACACGCCCAGCAACGTAGCTGTGACCTCTTTCACAATCGCGGTAGACCGTACCTATGCCAAGGTGGGAACCGAGAGACAGACCGACTTTTTCGATGTCGTCGCATGGAATAAGACGGCCGAGTTCGTTTCGCGGTATTTCCG
>CABQCM010000237.1 GCA_902462665.1 uncultured Oscillospiraceae bacterium
GTATCTTGAACGTTCTATAAAGCTAGGTGTTGACCAACTTTCTTCTCAATTCCGCAATCCACAATGCGGTATATCCAAGCACTGTACTGACAAGAATGCCGCCGAGCCAAGCAGAAGCAAAAGCTCCGATCTGATGTCCGATAAAGATCGAACTGTAGACAACCGCCATTTTCGCAACGCCGACTTTATTACTGATAATTCCTGTTGTAGGCGGTACAGTGGAATCACCGATAAGTCCGAGGATACCGGTTGCGATAAATGCAAGTCGCACCAGTACAAGCATTGGCTTCCGCTTATCACGGTAATGCTTGGAATCGGGTGCCGTGTCGGCGAGGTACTCGGCCTCAGATGGCAGGACTGCAATTTCGAGGAGAACATTATCGAGATAAACCACACCCTGATATACCGACAATTCCTTGACGGTACTTGCCGCTTTACCGTTACTACTCCAAAGACCAAGACCGGCGAGAGGATTATCCCAATGCTTTCCGATGTGAAAGAGGCTTTGCGGGAGGAATACAAGCAACAACTTCAGGAGGGCTTTAACGAAAGCGTTATAGACGGATACAGCGGGTTTATCTTCAAATCGAGAGACAATACGGCGCTTTCCCCGCATGGAGTAAACAGAGCCTTAGACCGGATTATTAAAGCATACAACCCACAGGAGACGGAACAGGCAAAAGCGGAGAGGCGGGAGCCAGAATTTCTACCTCACTTTAGCTGCCATCATTTGCGGCATACCTTCTGTACCCGCTTCTGCGAGAACGAGACAAACCTGAAAATCATTCAGGAGATTATGGGACACGCCGACATCACAACGACGATGGATATTTACAACGAAGCCACGAAAGACAAGAAGAAAGAGTCCTTTGCCGGACTGGAAGGGAAAATCAAAATCAAGTAAGCGAGAGCCTGCCGTAAGCTGCGGCAGGCTCGAATTGTCGTGGGGGGTGAAAACAGCTCTCCAATCTGCTATAATATTTGCAGTTAAGGTTTTGCCAAGACTTCAAATTGGCGGATGGATAAAGATGTGCTACTATTTCTGAACAGTAAACTACCCCCGAAATTTACGACAAAAGTTACGACGGGTCATCTCAGACTGCAACAGGATATGACATCGTATATAGTACGATGAAGCACCTGACGGATTAAAAAACAGCCAATAACAGGCTAAAACAGCGTATGTCATTCAGCCAAGCGAAGTCCCCACAAAGCAGGCTTTGCGGGGCAATCGGAGATGCGGAGTACCATGAATTGAAATCGGACGTACACCAAAGGGGGCGGGCTATCCTTCACGTCCTTTGGCCGGATAATCAGTGCCAGAAAAGAGGACCGACGATTCCAATGAACCGCCGACCCCCTTCTTGGCTTTTCTATGCAAAATCTATTCCAGCGGCAGACGATCAACCAGCCCCACCGATTTTTGTAGAATCAGTAGCGCATCGGAAGCGTCAATCTTTCCGTCACGGTTGCAGTCGCCCGCCGTTTGCTCGGCGTCGGTTAGATGAATCAGCGACACGGAATGCTGCAGGGTCAGAAGAGCGTCCAGTGCGTTGACCTCCCCATCGGCGTTGACGTCGCCGCCACCCTGCACGGGGTGGTCGATGTTGTCGAGCGTCCGCTCGGCGTCGAGCAGCTTTTGATAGAGGGCCCGGTCGACCTTTTCCTGATCCTCCGGCGTTAGGGCATCGTAGGCCTCCCGCGCGTCGGCAACCTTCTGCCGGTCAGCCCCGGTCACCTTGGCAGGAATGGCGTTGATTTTTTCCTCCACCGCTTCAATGGCGGCTCGGGAATCCGCCAGAGACGGGATAACGGTCTCCCTCTGGGTGATCTCCTGCACCCCGCCTTCATCACGGAAAAGCTTGCCGCAATCATCGCACTGCCAATGCTCAATACAGCCCTCGCTCGTCTCGGTCGGCTCAACCTGATCAACCCGATGGAGCACGTGGCGGGGAACAAGGATATCCGCAGAGGAAATCTCCTGCTTGCCGTCCGCATCCCCAAAGAGCCTGCCGCAGCAGTCGCACTGCCAATATTCGATGTTGCCGTCCTCGGTGGCGGTGGGCGCTTTGGCCTCGATGTGGGAGAGAACGTGCGATTCACCGCTCGGCAGGCCGTAGGCCGCAACCTCACAGAGATGAAAGGCCTCGTTGATCGAGTTGTAGAGACCGACCACCTTGATATACCGCACGGGGTCGGCGGTTATATCAAAGTCGTCGCCGCCCGCGGAAGAGGGGGTGGTGGATTCCTTCTTCCCGACCAGGGTCCATTCATTGCCGTCAACACTGACATAGACCTCGTATTGATAGTATCTTCCATCGCCGAAGAAAGGGAAAACCGTGATTTTTCTCAGCGGCTGCGGCTGTTCCAGGTCGACAATGACAAAGGGCTTGCTTGCGTAGCTGCCGCCGTCCCAATAGCTGGTAAACAGCCCGTCGGTGACCGCCGACGGCTGGGTGCCGTAGAAGGAACCCGAAGCGGTCACCTTCTTGCCAACGGCCAGGTTGGCCGGGGAAACCGCAGTATCCTCGCTTTTGCAGTTGGCCTTGACCAGAGCAAAGGCGTTTTTTAGCCCATCGTAGGTGTTCAGCGGGGTGCGGGTGTAGGTGGGGGTGTTCACGATCCACTCGCAGTAGAACTTATAATAATCGTTGGCGTTCAGCGCTTGAATGGCGGTGCCGTCGGTCAGCTTGGCCTCCAGCTTATCCAAATATGTCTGCCACCACACCTTGTAGATATCGACGATCATGCCCTCGTAATTTCGCACGGCGTAATTGGTCAGCCCCACGCTGGTCGACCAGATGGTGATGAGGGCCTTGGCGTTGAAGGTCAGGGATTTCATGGAGAAATCATCCATGTCCTGCGCCCAGTCGGCCGCCTTGCCGATCCATTCGCCCGCCAGCTGCTCCTTCTGGGTCGCCTGCACGGCGTTCATCACGTCGAAGGCCTTGAGGAAGGTTTCCTTTTTTTCCAAAAAGGTTTCCAGATCCTTTGCGTTATAAGCTTCGATCAGCTCGTTGCATTGCAGGGTGGCGTAGTCGTTGACGTATTGCCGCATCAGCTCGGTCAGGTCGTACAAATATCCCTCGCTGGCCGAAAGCAGATCGTAATCCCGCATCAGCCGGGAAATGGCAGCCTCAAATTCACGCAGACTGTATTGCGGCCTGCGGATGGAGTAGCTCTCGGGATAGGTCGATACAATGCTGCCGTTGGTGTTACAACCCAGCCCCGTTGCGGAGTAAAGGTTTTCCTCAATCCACTCCCACGCGCTGCGGGCGTTTTCCGAGGGAGCGCCGTAGCGGCGCACGAGATAATCATCCAGCCAGTCGTCAACGTTGATGGTATCCTCCCATGTCATGGCAAAGAGCAGCTGATAAAGCACCGGGTTGTTGTTTTGCCCCTCCGAAATGGTGCCGATGCCGGTCATGTAGGGAGAGTTGTTTCTGCAGGCGGCGATGCCGTTTGCAATGCCGGCAAGGTCGCCGTGCATGGCAGGATTGTCGCCGTAGTTTTCGAGCAGGC
>CABQCM010000238.1 GCA_902462665.1 uncultured Oscillospiraceae bacterium
CCGGGCGAGGGCTTTTTACGTACCCGAGGAGGGAATTTTATCCGCGGTGCGGTACTTGGTCAGGGGAACGTTCCTGTCAGACGCTGTCTGCGCGCTCTGCTTGGTGGCGGCTATGACGGATGGTTGGGAATTGAGTTTGAGGGGATGGAAGATCCCCTGCGCGCGCTTCCCATTTCGCTATGCAACCTCCGACGTATCCTGGAGAGGCTTTAATATAGTTCCAGATTTCAAGGGGCGGCTATGTGCCGTCCCTTTTTTTGTGTCAAAAAGAAGTTGCTTGGGGTAAAGCGAAACGTCGATGAGTCGTTGAAATTACAGAAAGCGAATACTAGATAAGGCTATTTCTGATTTATTACAGAAAAAGGGGAAGATTGATAAAAACTGGTTTGCAGGTATCAAAGACGATGCGCAGGCTGCTTTTTTTCGTGCAGTGCGCAAGCCAAAAAGACAAACAAAACGGCAGAAATTCTTACTGCTTGCAGAGTGCTGTTTGACGTAAAACAGGCGTTATTTCAGTGCTTTTTAGAGGCTTTTCATCCGGATATTACCTCGCGCGTCAAAATCAAAGTTGTACCAAATATTGGAATATTGCATTATATTGCATTTCCTATTGTCAATTGGAGCTGGGTCTGGTATACTGAACGTAGATACGACCGATATTGGCAAATCTGATAATTATTGTAGATTAGCTTATGGTAAGGAGACATCGGTATCGAGCTGTTTTGCGGCAGCTTGCCTTATCACGGATGAATTGGTTAGAAAGAGAGGATAAGGGAGTTGAATTTAATGGAAGCCTGTTTGAGCGATATTCAGTGTGGAAATGTACACCACGGTCCCGGCATTCGGACTAGAGTTGTTGTAAAGGGGTGTCCCTTACACTGTATGTGGTGTGACAATCCGGAGACGCAGAAGTTCCGGCCTGAGTTATCGTTTCGCACGTCGATGTGCACCGAGTGTGGAAGCTGCGCGGAGGTTTGCCCCCATGGGATCCATCGCTTTGCGGACGAGAAGCATACGGTTGAGTATAAAAATTGCGTTGCCTGCGGGCGCTGTGCAGATGCCTGTCCAAGCGAGGCAATCCGGCTTTTGGGGCAAAATATGACCGTGGGAGAGGTTTTGACGATCGTTCTCAAGGAGCGCGCTTCGTATGAACAATCGGGCGGCGGCGTGACAGTGTCGGGCGGGGAACCGCTTTCCCAGGCGGACTTTGTCGCCGCGCTGTTTGCTCGCTGCCGCGAACAGGAGGTTCACACTTGTTTGGAGACCAGCGGCTATGGTTCCCCCCAGTCTCTGCGCATGGTGATGCCGGTGACCGATCTCTTTTTATTTCACTGGAAGATGAGCAACCGCCGGGATTCTATGCGTTATCTCGGCGTCTCTATCAGCCCGATTTTGCGAAGCCTCCGTACCCTGATGGAAAACGATTGCAACGTATTGCTGCGCTGCTTGATTGTTCCAGGGGTGAATGATACGATGGAGCATTTTGATTCGATCGCGCGCCTGCTCGATGCATATCCGAATTTGCTGGGCGTGGAGCTGCTGCCTTATGGAGACCTGGTTGGGCAGGACGGACGTTGCACTGGAGCGCAGCCGCGCAATTTCTATCCGCCAAGCGCAGCGGAGAGTATGCGGTGGGAAGCTTATTTTATTGAGCGTGGTTATCATCAGGTAAGACTGATGCGGCCATAGCCTCATGAAAAGGCTTTCTCGGTGCACGGGGCGCAGATTCCTCGGCGCTCGCTTTCACGCTAAAATTTTTAGGTTTCAGTTGCTTTGCCCTATTGTGGGCTACAGTTTAAACAATGCAAAAGCACGAACGTTGGGGAAGAGAATCCCACGTTCGTGCTTTTTACACTATTGGTCAGAGCAGAAACAAAAACCAACCGATTTGTCGCATTGTGTGAAAAAAGAGCGTCACCATTTCGCGTCGCGATGGTACAGCTCGGTGCCAATAAACCCGGTTTGAGCAAAATCCTCCATATGGTGGCGCACAATAAAATCAATGTAAGCGGCGACCATACGAGCGGTCAGCAGATAGCCCGCTGGATTCATGTGGCCTCCCAGATAAAATTTTTGGCGGAATTCCAAGTCGTAGACGGGGGCATATTGATATAAATCTAATACGTACGTGTTTTCCAGCGTACCGGCCAGATCGTGCAGCAAAGCCGCATGCTGGGCGGCCATATCGTCAAATCCGGCGTCGCCTTTGCGGGGCATGGTCATCAGGAAAAACCGAGCCCTTGGCTGCATGGTTTGGTAGCGCCGAATTATTTTCGAATAATATCCGGCAAAGGTGCCGATATCGTCGGTCTGACGGGAGGGTGCGGCGTCCTCGAGCGAACCGAGCGGATACTGAGAGATATCGTTGACTCCCAGCGCAAGGATATAAGCCTGACAGAGCTTATCCTCGTCCCAGAAATGATTTTGTTCGGCGAAGCTATTCCAGTATTCTCTGGCGCTCATTCCCCCGCGGGAGAAATTATATACCTTAGAACCCACGGAACGCGCCAGGTATTGACCCCAGGAGTAGTCAAAATAATCGTGATATCCCACCTGACCCTGACGGTCCAGAGATTCAAATTCTCCAGAGGACAAGCTGTCACCAATACAGCCGATCGTGCGGAAGATACCACAGAAGCCTCCGTCGGTCGGGATACGGTCCAATGGTTTTTCGTTATGATCTCCCAGGTAGGCTTTCCAGTCCATTGCAAGACCTTCTTTCAAATTATTGTTTCAGCGAAGCAATCTGAGTACAGTGCGTTTTTTGCGTTCGAGTAAAAAACACTTTCATAATAGCAGAAAGATAAGTTGCATATCATGCAGAGATTGCACAAATTAAATACGATTATTTTGGGAAAGTTATCCTTATCCATTTGAAGCGAGGCGCTTTTTCGGCAGGACGTGGGTTCTATGGCCGGTATGAGCAAACTAGAGCTTGGGGTATCCACTTCCTTTTCTCTTGGTGAAGGGCCAACTTATTATAGTGGCGTTCCAACTTATGGTTGGATTGACAGGGAAAAGCTCAACCAATGCGTTATTGCGAATGGGTGAAGTCTTTCGTAAAATAATATTGCAGCTACAAAAAGAGGAGTGATAAAGGATATGACTATAGCAAAGATCAATGAGCAGATTGCTTCTTTCAGGAAACAGAAAGGGCTTACGCAAGAGGAATTAGCCAATGCTTTGGGCGTCACGAACCAATCCGTATCAAAATGGGAATCCGCTCAATGCTGCCCGGATATTCAGCTGTTGCCAGCAATCGCAGCTTTGTTTGATGCGAAATTGATTGGCTATTCGACAAACGGGTAATCTGGAGGACATTTGTTTCAAAATAAGAGCTTATTTTACGTCGCTGCCCGAAGGAAAAGCGTTTGAAAATGCGTATCGCATTGCCGCCTTGTTGCATGAAGTCATGGTGACGGATGGCTATAAGAAGCGACTGCCGTGGGCCAAAGACAAAGACTATTCTAGAGAAGAGGTTGAGACCTGGGGACTATCGGCAC
>CABQCM010000239.1 GCA_902462665.1 uncultured Oscillospiraceae bacterium
AACCTGAGGCTAAAAAAGCTGCTGGATCGGGCTGTCCCTGAGGCCAAAGGCGCCATGGAGGATTTCCTGACCCATTGCTTTACACGCAAGAGGTCACTGGTTCGAGTCCAGTAGTCTCCACCAAATAACACCCCAGAAACATAAAGTTTCTGGGGTGTTTTGCTAGTTTCACGAACTTTTTCAGCCTATTTTTCCTTGTGACTGTTGATTTGCTTGCGATTTGCTTGTAACCGTGATGTCTTGTGCTGCTGCCAGAATATCGTCTTTGTCCAGGTGCGTGTACACGCCAACGGTAGTGGAGTAGTCTGCATGCCCCATGATTTTTTGCAAAAGCTCTGGCCGAACGCCAGCACGGACGGCCAGCGTGGAAAAGGTGTGGCGACAGTTGTACGGGGTCATATCCGGGGCCCCAATCTCGTCCATAAGCGCTTTAAAGTCTCTCCTGGCGAAGTTGGCGGCGGCTTTATTGCCCTCATAAGCATCAATCAAAAGCCTGCCCCCTTGCTCCTTGGCACGTTGGAACAGCTGCGTATACGCTGCCTGACCGATGGGGCAAACCGGGATAACCCGATTGCGCCCGGCCTCCGTCTTAGAACCGGATATAAAATATCCAGGAGCGCAGTTATCCACAGTGACGCGGAATAGCTCGTTTGGGCGGCACCCCGTACCGATAAGGATCAGCGCAATTTGCGCCGCCGGAAGCTCAGAGGCTTGCATTGCCCGGATCTGCTCATCCGTGAACGGCGCTTTGTGAGACTTTTGCTGCGCCAGGACCGTCACAAACTGTGCATAGTTTGTGGTAGCAATTCCCTCCCGGATGGCCCACTTGGAGAGCTGGCCGAAGAGCTGTACCAGCTTTTCGCAGGCGGATTTTGATTTGCCCGCAGCTTCTTGCGCGGCGATGACGGCCTGGAAATCTTCCGTTCGCAGCTTGCGGAACGGTTGATCGTAGAGGTCGCTGCAGTGCTTATACGCAGCTGCGTATCCGGCCATGCCACTGGTGCCGGTCTTTCGGCTGTGCTCTGGCCTCCAGCGCTCATAAATCTGGCAGAAGGTCAAATTATACTCATCTGTAATTTCACGGTCTGCTAGCCGCTCCAGGGCCCTTGAAGCCTCTTCCCTGGTTGGATACGCGCCGATCCATACCCCGTTTTTCTGCGCGGCCCAAGGCTTAGCTCTTTTACCAGCCATTTTATATACTGTCCCAGTGCCGTTCGCTCGCTTCCGGTGCTTTTTTGGTGCTGCAACCTGCTTTTTTCCGCAGTATGGGCAGTATAGCGCGCCTTCTGGAAGTTCTTTTTTGCATTTAATACATGTTGACATTGACAAACCTTCCCAGGGGGGTGCTACCATAAAGGCGCAGATTCCCCCCTATTGATGGTAGATGGATTTTCTGCGAGCTGCTCCTGTGTGTAAGTTTCAAGTCGTGCCCTCTGCATAGGGAGCAACTGTGATTCCCGCTCCGGGGTAATCCCTGTAGCGGGAAATTTTTACATCTTACAGATCAGCTTTGGCACCGATCAATTTCCTGGGGCTACACGCTATGCGTGTTTTTCACCATCAGCAGCGATTCACGATATTGCTCGGCGGGCGGTACATCTACGAATTCAACAGTTTTATCGTAGTTATCTCGCACAACTCGCTTGATCTCGTCCAAAGAAACCCGGAAGAACTCGCGTCTTGTATTCACCATATTCAGTTTGCGATCTTCAAAAGCATGGTGCAACGCGGCTTCCAATGCTGGAGCATTTTCCGAGAAAATAAGCGCATGTACGTCAAAATCAAATGGCACAGATGCATCGCCGAGTTCGTCTACACGATCCATGGGTTCAAGTCGCCGGGTCATGCCAATTTTATATACGCCCTCTCCGAATGCGCCAATGTTCGAAATGATATATACATAACCAGCCTTTTGGTTCGCCGCACGATAGTCGACCTGTTCCAGAGCTTTTCCAAGTTCTCCGAGCTGCCCTTCCAGCTCCGCTTTCTTTGCCTCTAGCGCCGCAGATTCGCCCGGCGCGGCGGTAGCCAACTGTTGCACGACTTTTTGAAGGGCGTTGCTGTAATGCTTTTGTTCTTTTTCAATCTTCTTACGCGCTTCCTCAATTTCACGTTCAAGTTTAGCACGCTCGCGTTCTTCGGCACGGAGCTGCCTTAGCCGCTCCTTTTCTTCATTCTTTTTTACTTGGAATTCATACGCTAAGTGTAGTTCATTTACTTTAAGCGCAACGTATGCCTCCCTTACTTCAATTCCAAGCATTTCGCCAAGCTTAGAGATAGCGGCCTTCGCCGATAGTATCCGCTTTTCTGACGCATCAATATTGTTAAACCGAACCCGGTCAACAATATCATCGCATTCAAGGTTAAAAGCTCTCAGCAGCAGTTTCTGTGTATCACGTACAACCTTCTGGCCCTTTTTCAAACTGCCTTCATAGCTCAGTCCAGAATTCCCGGTAACGGCCTCCCCTTTTTTTACCATTTCTTTCTGCTGTTGGCGGACAGATGCAAGCTGCTCTTTATACAAAGACGAATTTGCGAAGTCAAATCTTGGCGTATACAATCCAACGGTCTGCATTAAAACTTCTTCGTCCGTCTCGACAAGTTCGGCTCTAGCCGCTTGGATGCGCCCGAGCAAATTAGACAATTCCACAGATTGTTTGCCCAACTCCTGGGCCGACCTTTCTCGCGCCTCTTCTAGTTGCCTTTCAAGCGCATCAAGCTCCACGCGCTTGCTCTGGATTTCGGCTGTAAGGCGCTGATGGTCTCTCAATTCCGGGGTTAGGAGCGCTTCCAATTCAGCTACCCGCGCAGTTAACTCCTCGTTCTTTTTCGATTTAAATATGTCGCCAAATCCCACAGTATATACCCTCTTTTCTTTCTTTATTTCCACCGGCAGATGCCCGTAGATGCCGGGTGGTTACATGGGAGATTTTACTTCTTGACATGCAAACGTTTGCGCAGTATAATTCAAACATACGAACGAATACAGTGCGTCTACTCGAGAACTACTGCAAATTATCACACCCTTCGTTTTATATATTTGGAATCATAATTTCTTGTGCAACTTGCACAATCAAAAGTGCTCACAATTGTGCAACTACACGAATTTCATGAATTTTCCATTTGTTACACACATGTAACGCCTTTTGTGCTATAATGTGGATAACCCAATCCACCTCGGTGCAAGATACAGACGGAGGTGGCGTAATTGATAAATCTGCGCGAAGAACGAGAGAATAAAGGATACTCCATTCGGGCCCTATCCAAATTATCTGGCGTGTCTACCGCAACAATATCAAGAATCGAATCTGGATTAGTAGATCCCAAAACTAGCATAACGCAGAAATTAGCAGTTGCATTAGAAATCAGTCTAGATGAATTAGTGTTAGAAGATGTCGAAGAAGATTAGATTTCAAGCTTTACCCGCTTTGTGCGGGTACATACAAATAGGAGCATTCCTGTAATCCGTAAAACGTGCCAATTGAAAAAAGAAG
>CABQCM010000240.1 GCA_902462665.1 uncultured Oscillospiraceae bacterium
CATGGCGCATGTACGCGGACGGCCTGACGCTGGGAATCAATCAGGTGGAACAGCCCAAGACCCGCGAAAAGGTTATGCAGTACAAGCCTAGAAACATCACAGAGCTTTCTTCCTTCGTGGCGGCAGTACGACCGGCTTTCAAATCCATGCTGCCCATCTTCCTGGAACGGCGGCACTTCGATTACGGCATTCCCGCGCTGGACAAGCTGGTGCAGACCCGCGAGATGAACTCCAGCTTCATCATTTTTCAGGAGCAGATTATGAAGATCCTCCAGAGCGCGGGTTTCACCGCGCCGGATTCCTACGCAGCAATCAAAGCAATCTCCAAAAAGAAGGCCGAGAAAGTGCTGAAGCTGAAGGAACAGTTCATGGAGGGCTTTACTCGGCTGACCGGCGATTCCGCTGCGACGGAAAAAGTCTGGACGATCATCAATGACGCCACCAGCTATCTGTTCAACGCTTCCCATGCGGTATGCGTTGCGCTGGACTCACTGTACGGCGCGTATCTGAAAGCCCATTATCCGCTGGAATTCTACACGGCGCTGCTGTCCAACTATGCCCAGAGGGGCGACAAGGATCGCATCTCATAGGCAAAGGAGGAAATGCAGCGCGGGTTCGGCATCCGCATCGCCCCATGCCGGTTCCGGCAGGACAACCGCGATTACTACATCGACCATACAGGCAAGGCGATCTCTGACGCGCTGACCTCAATCAAACACATCAGCCGCCGCGTCGCAGATACGCTGTACAGCTGGCGCGACCGCTTCTATCCATGCTTTATCGACCTGCTGTACGACATGGAGATGCATCCGGCGTTCGATTCGCAGGTCGTGGAGATCCTGATCCGCCTCGGGTACTTTCAGGAGTTCGGTTCCAGCGGGAAACTTCTGAAGCTGTCTCACGAATTCCGCGAGGGCGAGTTCAAATTCTCCAAGGCGCACGTTCCCGCGACGCAGGAAAAGCGGCTGAGTATCCTTCGAAAGCTGGAATCCGAAATGCCGGAATCGGAATTGCCAATTCATGAGCAGATTCGCTTCGAGATCGCCTTGTGCGGCGCGCCGTTTACAACAGCGCCCAATCTGCGCAGCGAATACGCCGTACTGGAAGTGGATGCTCGCTACAGCCCGAAGATTCGGCTGTACAACATCGCCACCGGTCGAACCGGCGTCATGAAACTCAAAAAGGCTGTGTTCAACGCGCAGCCTCTGGAACCCGGTTCTATCCTGAGATTGCTTGCATGGGAGCGCAAGCCGTCTTATCGCTATGTGGACGGAAAGGCCAAGCCCGACCGCGAGCACATGGAGCTGTGGATTACGCGCTATGAGTAGCTCACATAATCCGCGCCCGCCGCCCGTGCTTCCCGACAATCAGCCGCTTAGGGAGCATGGCGGAACTGGCATACGCGGAAGTCTCTAAAACTTTTGTCCCAAAGACGTGCGGGTTCGATCCCCGCTGCTCCCACCATAACGGCCTTCATGCGATAGCGTAAAGCATGAAGGCCAAATTAGCCATTGGTAATGCTCAATTTGTGTAGACAGAAAAACATGGATCACATTAAGGGCGCTCATATCATCAAACAGCTGGCATTTCCAATGGGGAACGACTGCTGTGATCACTTCCAGCCTCAAAATGACCACAGCAGCTAAGAATATTTGTACCGAATCCCTAGTCAAACTTGCTATTAACCATACTGAACAACTTCTCAAATCGCGCAAGTGTTGTATCAGAGAAAGAAAGTGTTATGATATTTTTGGCCATATAGTTCGCAGGTGAATAATGATTAAAAGCCTTATTGCCATTGAGCATTTTAAGCTGCGTCATTATTGGCTTGCTCAGATCGATTTCATCTATTTGAATTGATTTTCCAAATGCTCCGTTATACAACATAAGGTACTCCTCTTTTTCAAATAAATCCTCAATATCAGCAAATGGCTGCTCAATAACTGAATGATAGTACAAGATTTTTTTATCTGCAATGATTCTTTGCTCAACCATCCGCTTTAACCGAGCCTGTGCGGATTGATCAGTAAATGTATCGAGCAAACACACGCTAGACAGTTCATTTCCTCTCATCAAAGAAATAAAGGTCGCAATCTTGTCAGCCCCGCCAACCGGAACAATGGTAATGTCTTCGGATAGTCCCTCCCTTCCTGCATCTTTGAGTATAGTAGAGAAATGGTTAAGATATACCAAGTCGGAGATTCCCTCAACCAGGAGATTTTGGGGTGAAACATATAAATTCTGTGCTATTGTATATCCCAATGCCGCTTGGAGTGGGAATAAGGTATCTGAATCCTTTTCTTCTACCGCATCCGATACAACACTACCAATTTTAGGATTCTGTGTATCATAAACAGTCCGTACTTCGTTGAGTTTCAGCGAATCAATCATAAACGGCGAATGCGTCGTATATAGAACTTGATACTCTGGAGCCAATACTTCATCAATAAACCGCAGCAAGTCATTTTGTGCAGCAGCATGTAGACTCAATCCAGGCTCATCAAGGAGTAGAATATACTTGCTCTTCTTATCCCCCTGAATTTTGCTGAACCACACTAAAAACGAGAAAAACCACAAAAAGCCTTTGCTTCGATTCTTCAAAGGCAATGTTACACGGTGCTTTGAATTATATATTCTAATATTTAGATACCGAGTATTATCAGGTGCGTGTTCGATATCGAACCTGATTTCGAGATTTTTGTTTGTCGTCCAGTATTCAAACATCTTATCGGTAATTGAGTTGGATGTCGCCTCCAATTGTGCTTTAAACTCTTCATAGTTGTTTTCGGACTGAATATCTGAAACCTGAAGCCCACTTAACTCGAAGAGTGCGTTAGCAATCTTGTATTCTTCTGCAGATAAATTTCCAGAACGGTATTCATGAGCAAGATCATTCAAATTAATCCTGCATGGCAAGCTGAAATAGTCGCTAAAATACCATAGCTTTGGAATTTCCGGAAAAATGAATTTTTTATAGATATAGTCCTCCAATGCATTGTCAAAGTCTTCGCCAGTACCTTTGATCTCTTCCAATTTTGCCGCTACACTTTCCATTCCAGGAATTGCTGCATTCTGAGATACAGCATCTATCAGACTTGAGAAACTGTCTGCATCGCGAATAATCTGTTTTCCCTGATCCCCAACACCAAATGATGAAATCAGCCACTCTTTGAATATGTTGAAGTTAACCTCTAATCGTGATGCTTCACGAGAATTATCATAAAAGGATGTCACAGCGAATTCTCTTTGCAAGATCATTCCTTTAGCAAATGCAGATTCGATGCGAGCAATATCTTCCTCCGATAATTCATAATTGCAAGTTATGGCTGGTGGATTTGCATCGCGTACCTTTGTCAATTCTCCACGAGGATAATCCAAGCTCTTATCAAATTTGAAATCAGAGTTGTTTTCAAAATAGTTCGATTTGGCTAACGCTTCAAGTAATGCAGTCTTTCCAGACTCATTTTTCCCGACAATTCG
>CABQCM010000241.1 GCA_902462665.1 uncultured Oscillospiraceae bacterium
GTCACGAGCCCCATCAAAAAGCCGTCAAGATAAATATTGGAAAGAATCACCGCCGCGAATAAAACGGCCACAAGCACAATCGAAACATAGTCCATCCCCCGCATGTGCATCTGCTTCATCCGGGTGCGCCCCTTGCCGCCATGATAGCAGCGGCATTCCATTGCGTCGGCCAGTTCCCCCGCACGGCGAAAGGAAGAAATGAGCAACGGAATGAGCACCGGCATCAGGGAACGGATGCGCTGCATCAGACCGCCGCTTTCCAAATCGGCTCCCCGGGCCTTCTGCGCGCTCATAATGCGGTCGGTTTCCTCCAGCAAAGTGGGGATGAAGCGCAGGGCGATGGTCATCATCATGGCCAGAAGATGAACGTCAAGATGAAACACCTTGAGGGGTGAAAACAAACGCTCAATGGCGTCAGTCAGTTCGGTCGGCGAGGTGGAATAGGTCAGCATGGAGCTGCAAAGAATGAGCATGGCGATTCGCAGCGACATGGTCACCGCTGTAAACACGCCTTTGGACGTGACCGTAAAAATCCAGAAGGAAAACAGCTCGACGCCGCCCTGAATGTACAAGGCGTTGAGCAGGGAGGTCAGAACGACGATGGGCAAAATGGGCTTGAGGCTTTTGAGATAAAGTCTCGCGGGAATGTGGGAAACCGCCACCAGAGCAAGGACGCTCGCCATCGTCAGCAAAATGGACACGGTGTTACCGGCCACAAAAAGCAGCACCAGCATGGCAGTGGTCAGCACCAGCTTGACCCGCGCGTCCATCGAATGCAGGAGAGATTTGGCGGGGAAATACTGGCCAAAGGTGATATCCTTAAGCATTGGCGCGCCCCCTCTCCTGGCGCAGACGCAGAATCTCCTCCACACCTGCGTCTACCGTATAAACGCCTTCCCGTACCGGGATTCCCCGCTCGCGAAGGCCCAAAAACACCCGTGTGACTGCCGGGATATCGAGCCCCATATCCCGCAGCTCGCCCGCGCGGGCAAAAACCTCTTCGGTCGGAGCAAACATCGCCATGCGCCCTTGGTTCATGACCAGCACCTTTTGAGCCAGGCGGGCGATATCCTCCATACTGTGGGAGACAAAAATCATAGTCGCCCCGGTCTGCTCGCCGTACTGCCGGATGAGGGAAAGAATGGTGTCCCTCCCCTTCGGGTCCAGACCGGCGGTCGGCTCATCGAGAATCATGACCTCGGGATGCATGGCCATAATCCCAGCCACGGCGGCCCGTCGCTTTTCTCCGCCCGATAAATCAAAGGGAGACTTGTCCAACAGGGCGTCGGGCAGCTCTACCATCCGGGCCGCCTCCCGTACCCGGCGGTCAATCTCGTCGTCATCCAGCCCCATATTGCGCGGGCCAAAGGAGATATCCTTATATACCGTGTCGTCGAATAGCTGATACTCCGGATATTGGAAAACCAGCCCCACCCGGAATCGCACGGCGCGTATCTTTTTCGGCTCAGCCCAAATATCCTCCCCGCCAAGCAGTACCCGGCCGGAAGTAGGGCGAAGCAGTCCGTTGAGATGCTGCACCAGCGTCGATTTTCCCGACCCGGTATGGCCGATGATTCCGATGCGCTCTCCGGCTTCGATGGAAAGATTCACGTCGGTAAGCGCCGCCTTGCAAAAAGGGGTATTCTCACCATAAACGTATTGTAACTGTTCGGTTGCTATGATTGACAAGGCGATTCCTCCAACAGCGCGGTCAGCGCCTCCACACATTCTTCCACCGAAAGGACGGTTCCGCCGATGTTCATTCCCGCCTTTGCCAGCCTCTCCACCAGCTCGGCCGGCTGCGGCAGTTCCAGACCCGCCGAACGGATGACCTCAGGATGGGCAAACACCTCGCGCGGCGCGCCGTCGAGCACAATGCGGCCCGAATCCATAACCACCACGCGCTCTGCACTGGCAGCCTCTTCCATATAGTGGGTAATGAGCACCACCGTCATTCCCCGTTCCTGGTTGAGGCTCAGGACGGTGCGCATAACCTCCTCTCTCCCCTTCGGGTCGAGCATGGCGGTCGGCTCATCGAGCACGATACACTGCGGCTGCATGGCGATGATGCCGGCAATGGCAACGCGCTGCTTCTGCCCACCCGAAAGCTTATGGGTATCGTGTCGGGCGTAGTCGAGCATGTCCACCGCCCGCAGCGCGTCTTCCACCCGGGTACGAAGCTCATCGACCGGCACGCCTAGATTCTCCGGGCCAAAGGCCACATCCTCCTCCACGATGGAAGATACCAACTGATTGTCGGGATTTTGAAAAACCAGCCCAACCGCTTTGCGCACGGCGAGCTGGGTTTCCTCCTTTGCGGTATCCATACCGCCCACCAACACCTGCCCCCGGTCGGGAATATACAGGCCGTTACACAGCTTCGCCAGGGTGGACTTGCCCGAGCCGTTGTGCCCCAGGATGGCGACAAAGGAGCCCCGTTCCAGCTCCAGAGAAAAATCCTGCAGCACCAGAGGGGACGGTTCTTCGTCCCCCTCGGCCGAATAACGAAAATCAACGCCGGACAGGGAGATCATGAGCTCCCCCCCGGCGGTATTGGATGGCTTTGTCATGCCAATTACCCTACCCTTGCAATGCAAAGGCTTCCTTTCCACCAGAATTGGGATGATTTGGCCCCGCGTCCCTTTCGCCCTCGCAAAAACGCGCCGCCGCTTATCGTTGCCACACCGCCGTGCCTCCACAGGGCAGAGCCAGTCCCGAAACGCTAACCGGCAAGCCGATTTCATCCGACCAAACCCGGCCGCCCAAGCGGGGAACCAGCAGACTGCCAAGCATGTATTCCATCACCGACGGAGACAGCCCCGTGGTATAAGAGTTAATCATAAAAAAGGCGGCGTCTGGCGATAAAATCTTAGCGCAGTCAGCGAGCAGGCCGTAAATCTTCTCATGAAGCTGCCACACCTCACCGCCCGGCCCGCGGCCGTATGAGGGCGGGTCCATAATGATGCCGTCATACCGGCTGCCCCGACGCTGCTCTCTTTGCACGAACTTCATGCAGTCGTCCACCAGCCAACGGATGGGATGCTCTTTGAGCCCCGAGGCAGCGGCATTGTCCCGCGCCCACTGCACCATGCCTTTGGAAGCGTCCACATGGGTAACCTGCGCCCCGGCCAGCGCGCTCATTACTGTCGCGCCGCCGGTATAGGCAAACAGATTCAGCAGCTTGAGCGGTCGGCTGGCCCCCCGAATCAGACCGCCGCAAAACTCCCAGTTGACCGCCTGCTCGGGAAACAGCCCCGTATGCTTAAAGCCCATGGGCTTGAGGTGAAACACCGCCTGGTCGTATCCGATGCTCCATACGTCCGGGGTGGGACGAAGCTGCTCCCACCGGCCGCCGCCCGACGAACTGCGGTGGTAATGGGCGTGCGCCTTGCTCCAAAGCGGGCTTTGACGCCCGGTATTCCAGATGACCTGCGGGTCAGGGCGGATGAGCAAAATCTGCCCCCACCGCTCCAG
>CABQCM010000242.1 GCA_902462665.1 uncultured Oscillospiraceae bacterium
ATTCGGGAAAATCTACATCAGCTCAACGTAGCCATCGTGCCGGCGCATGCGTCGAGGGAGGTCTTTTCTCTGCTGCTTTCCATGCGCAAGGACAGTATTTTGTTTGTCAACGGAACGTTGCCCGACGCCCTGCGCGCCGAACTGGAGCAAACGGCCCGCGCGCAAGGGGTCGCGCTGGTGATTTGCGCTCCCCAGCCGGCGAGCGGACGAAGAAAGGAGGAGGCGCTGTGCTAAAACCGGCGATTTCCCCCTATCCCCAACGCAGGGGGGACCGCGCTTTGTGGTTCTGGATGGATCTAGCCGTTTTCTGGCTGACCCTTTCGGGGATATTTCACGCCCTACTGGTGAGTGTGTACGATTTTTCCCAGCCGATGACCGTGCTGCTGGGCACTGGAGCGGGACTGTTGCTTTCGGTGCTGGTTTGCTACAACAAATATACCGTGGCTGTCGCCGCTCTCACCCCCTTGGCCGCTTCGGCCGCCCTGTTTGCCGCGATGGGCTCCAGCCGCCCGCTCTGCCTCTGGGCGATGGAGTTCTTTCCCTGGGTCGGCAACAACATGTTTTATACCGACGCGGATAAAACTTCCGTTTATTTTCTCCCCTGTGTGCTGGTGATGCTGGCTGTGCTTTCGCTGGTGCTGTACATTCTGGCCTTTCAGCTTCGGGCCATGCTGGGATGTCTGGCAGGCGGCGCGGCATTGTGTATTACTCTTTATTTTACGTTCGATACATATTACATCGGTCATCGGGCTGACAAACAGCAAGTGCTTTTCTGTCTGTGCGTCCTGCTGTGCTGCTCGTTGTATTATCTGGCGCGGCGTCAGTACGCGCGCACAACCCGCCGCCTTTCCTTTTCCCGCAGCTTTGTCCCATTCCAGCGATTTTTTCTTCCCTTTTTCCTGATTGCCGCGTTGACCACGGGGATGTTTGCCCCCGCGGTGCTAGGGGATATGCGCAGCGACGCGTGGATCGACGCGGTCGACTGGGCGCTCAACCAGGGAATACCCAACGGCTTTTTGGATTTGGAGTTTACTAATTTCTATGGAAAAAACAAGGAGTTGGGCGGGGATGTGGATCTTTCCAGCGACCCCTTGTTTACGGTCGCCAGCAGCGCCCCGCTGCATTTGCGCGGCGTGGTTTACGATTGCTACGACGGTCGGGGGTGGTCGGATACTTTGAGCGGCAAGGGGGAAGCGGTGCTCGAGACCGAGCCGGCGAGCGCCCACGATCACGGCACCATGACCAAGGGCCTTTATCCACAGTATTTTTCTCTCGACCAGCCTTATATACAGGCGAATTATGAATTTGGCCGCGAGGGAAATACCGATTATCCCCTGCGCGCCCGTACCTTCACGATTAAAGACAGCAAGTTGTATACCCGTACAATATTCAGCACCCCCTTTACCAAGCGAGCTACCTTTTTAACTTCGCGCAATCAGGTGCGAATCAACGGCTCGTCAGCCCTGTTTTCCAACCGCCGTCTGCGTGGGAAGGAGGACAGCTACACCGTTTCGTATCTCGAGCCGGTGGCCGGCACCTTTGATTCCTATCTGCGCGACAGCCGGGGCTTAACTCCCAGGGCGGAATATCTGCAGTTGCCCGAATCTCTGCCCGAATCGGTGCGAGCACTTTCGGTGATGCTGACGGCAGGCTACAGCAATCCATATGCCGCCTGCACGAGAATTTCCGAATATCTGACCCGAAATCAAACCTATACCACCCATCCGGGCGACGTTCCGGCAGGGAAGGATTTCGTCGATTACTTTTTATTTGAAAACAAACGGGGGTACTGCGTGTATTACGCAACGGCTATGGTGGTGCTCGCCCGTGCGTCGGGCTATCCCGCCCGGTATGTGGAGGGGTATCGCGTCGATCATTACGACGCTGGACGCGGCCAGGTGGTCACCGGCCAAAACGCCCACGCCTGGGCCGAGGTCTATCTCGACGGGGTGGGCTGGATGACCTTTGATCCTGTGGCGGCCAACCAATTTGCCACCAACATGCACACGGTCATCACCAGCCGTCCAGCCTCGTCCTCCCCAGCCCCCGTTGAGAGCCAGGGCCCGGTGGAACCTTCTTCCCAGTGGGAACCCCCGTCGGTGGAATCGCAGCCGGCCTCCCAAGTCGAATCGCAACCGGCCTCGGTCGGCTTTTTGGCCGCGATTTTGACGATTTGTCTCTTGGCAGCCGCCGTGCTGTGCCTGGTGATTACCCGCTATGCCATTTACCGAACCCGCTGGCGGCAGCGGCTGGACAGTGGGCCGCCGCCAAAAGCGATTCCCCTTTACCGGGAGCTGGAACGCGCCCTGCGGCGCTGTCGGTATCCCAAGCCGGCCAATCAGACGGTGCGCGCTTACCTGGTCTCCCTGGAATCGGAATTCCAGCGGCTAGAGCGGGAAACGACCGGTCGCAGGGAGTCAGAGGAAACGCGCGATTACGCCGCGCTTTGCCAATCGGCGGCGAATGCCGTCTATGCTGAGGCTTACTCGCAGCGGCCGGCGAAGGAAGAGGACCGCCGGGCTTTGCTGACCCTTACCGTTATCGCAGAGCAACGGGTAAGAAAACAGATGGGCGCCGTGCTGTTCGCCTTGTGGTGGAAGCAGTTTTAATGCAATCAGAGAATCTTGACCGCCGGCAGGGGGGGCTCCCTCACCGGCGGTTTTCTTATGCTGGAAAGCGGCGGATTCGCCAGCATCAAACGGGATTTTTAAAAGAATTCCCTCGTTGTGGAAAAAAGCCGAGAAATAATTTCCATGCCGGGGTTTGCTTTTGCGCGGCAATCTGGTATAATGTCCGCAGAGCGGCCATTATACTTTGATTTTAATCGCTCACCTACGGTGATAGCGTATTATACCATTCACACTGCGTGTTCATGGTATAATAACCGCAAAAGCGGTTATTATCGTTTTATTTTGAGCACGGGCCTACGGCCATGTGCGCATGATACTTGGATTTCGATCACCGTGCGCTGCAAACGTACAGTTCACTTAACAGCGGTGGCATATTATACTAGGGCAAGCGCCTACCCGTTGCGCCAGACAGAGAAATCCGGCGCGAGTGATTACCAGCCGCCCAAAACGGACAGGCTAACAAGAGAACGCTTTGATACAGCATGGATCCATTGTGCTGTGCGCATTCCCTCCGGGCAGGCGCGCAGCCCCCACCCAGTCAGGAGGTTGTCTATGGAAAGCAAGATGCCCCATTTTTCCGATCTGTTTGAGCAATTCAATCACTCCATCCCCCGCCGGGAAGGAGCCAAAAAGGTCCGCAAAACCTGGCCGCGGGCGGTGCGGTATCTCATCAATATTCTGGTGACCGCACTTTACGCCGGGGTGAGCTTTTACGTTACCTTGCCGGTGCTGGACTTTCATTTTACCGAGTTTTACACGTATATTTTTAGCGTGCTGATCGTGTTTGCCATCGTCAGCTTTCTGACCCGCCTGCGCGCGGGAAAAG
>CABQCM010000243.1 GCA_902462665.1 uncultured Oscillospiraceae bacterium
TACCAACCGCGGCTCCTGCGATACGCCGGTTCTCTCGGACATTCGGGTGGCCGACGGGGTGCTCGAAGGCGAGAACCCCGTGCTCTCTTACGGCAACGGGGACACTCGACAGGAGGACGGGTATGAATGGTTTCTTCAGCCTATTTATGACGAAATCAACCTGATTCCCACCGACGGCATCTCTTATAACGGCGCTTTCCCCTACATGCGTCTGCTGTTTGACGATTGGGGAATCAACATTGCCGTTGGATGGCCCGCCGTATGGCAGGCGGAGTTTTGCCGTGTGCCGGACGGGGTCAGTTTCGCCGCAGGACAAAAACGTACCCATATGGCATTGCACCCCGGGGAAACCATTCGTACCCCCCGTGTCAATCTGATGGGCTTTGCCGGGCAGGAGGATCACGGCTGCAACCTGTGGCGGCGATGGTATCTGACCCACATTCTGCCCCGGCAAAACGGCCGGTCTCTGCCGCCCAAATATTGCCTTCATGTTCGGGGAGCCAACAATATGCCGGAGTTTACCGGCGCCGACGAGCAAAGCCAGCTTCAGGGAATTCGGGATTACATTCGGCAGGATTTACGCCCCGACATTTGGTGGATTGACGCCGGATGGTATCCTTGCGACGGCGAATGGTCCAAAATCGGCAGTTGGGTTCCCGATCCCGAACGCTTTCCCAACGGACTGGCTCCCATTGGGAAAAAGTGCTGTGACGAGGGAATCGAGCTTTTGCTCTGGTTCGAGCCGGAGCAGGTGCGCGACGGCACCGAGCTGGCCCTCGCGCACCCCGAGTGGCTGGTGCGTCTGCGCAATGAGGATGGAAGCCTTGCCGAAAGCAGTCTGCTTAATTTGGGAGATCCAAGCTGCTGCGATTGGGTCATTGAGCGCGTAGGCCGCCTGATTCGAGAAAATCACATCAGTGTTTACCGGCACGATTTCAACTTCAACCCCCGGCCTTACTGGGAGCAAAACGAAGCCAGCGACCGCATCGGAGCCATGGAAAACCTGCACGTGCAGGGATATCTTCGGTTTCTGGACTCCCTGCTTCAAACCCCGGGCATGTGGATCGATTCGTGCGCAAGCACCGGCCGGCGAAATGATTTGGAAACCATGCGCCGGGCTGTGCCGCTGCATTACACCGACGTAGGCTGCGGTATCCATCCAATCAAGCAAAAGCAGCACCGGCAAATGTTTGAATGGATTCCCTATTTCCGCGCTCATAACATGAGCTGGGATAATCCGGAGGATGGTTCTTATATTAACGGCGTGATTCATGAACCGGATCGCTTTGCCTATCATGCGGCCATGGCGCCCGCTATGACGGATATGATCGTTCACAACGCGCCCCCGGAGGCCTTTGCATTGGCGCGGGAGATGCGCTCGATCTGGAGAGAGGCCGCCGAGCTAATGTTGTGCGGCGATTACTATCCCCTCACTTTATGTCAAAAAAGTCCGGAAAATTTTTATGCCATGCAGTTTCACGATCCCGAACACGACCGGGGCTTTTTTCAGGTGCTCGCCAACACACAATGCGACGCAGGCTGTTTCATTGCCTATTTGCAGGAGCTGGAGGCCAACGTATTGTACCGGCTGATCGACCGGGAAAGCGGCCGGGTCATGCATCGAAAAGGTCACGAATTGACCGATGGAATTTCGATTTATCTTCCCAAACGCTCCGGCGTGATTTGGTTCTACCACAGGGAAAAGCTATAACGCCTCTGGGCAGATGCGCGCAGGAGACGCCAGCAATTGACGATGAAACCGGCTGTTGTTTCAGTCCTTCCCCTGTAAAAGTCCGCATTGATCCACTCAAAAGCCTTAGGGCACGTGGTATTTTCATATTTTGTTCCATTATGCAAACAGTCTCTTGTGATTTATTTTCATCCAGAGGCAATTTATATTCAAGATAGGACGGTGTCACCATGAAAAGCATTGCCACCCCGGAAGATATGCTGTTAATTTCCAAGCTTCTTGCTTATACCTCCCCCGCCAACATTCCCTTATCTTTTTGCTATGACGGCCGACTGTTGCGTGGAATTCCGGATGAATTCCACCCAGAGGAAAAACGGCGGCAGCTCAGCCACAATCTGGATCAGGTCATTGTGTGCGGCACAGACGAAACAGGGCTGGAAATCCGGGCGGAATATCTGCAATACCGCGATTATCCGGTGACCGAATGGGTGGTCTACTTTACCAACCGCGGTACCCGCGACACACCGATTCTCTCGGACATTCGGGTAGTTGACGGGATATTGGAAGGCGAGAACCCGGTGCTCTCTTACGGCAACGGGGACACCTGTGGAGAGGATGGCTACGAGTGGTTTCTCCAGCCCATCGACCAGCCGTTTTCACTGTCTCCTACTGACGGAACCTCCTGCAACGGCGCGTTTCCTTACATGCGTCTTCTGTTTGAAGACTATGGAATCAACATCGCTGTGGGATGGCCGGCCATGTGGCGGACTGAATTCCGCCGTGCGCCGGGCGGAGTCAGCTTCATCGCAGGGCAAAAGCGTACCCACATGTCCCTACATCCCGGGGAAACGATTCGTACTCCTCGCATCAATCTGATGGGCTTTACCGGTCAGGAGGATCATGGCCGCAACCTGTGGCGGCGGTGGTATCTGACCTACATTCTGCCCCGGCAAAACAACCAGTCTCTGTCCCCCAAATACTGTCTGCATGTTCTGTCGGCCAACAACATGCCGGAATTCACCGGCGCCGACGAACAAAACCAACTTGAGGGGATTCAGGATTACATTCGTCAGGACTTGCGCCCCGACGTTTGGTGGATTGATGCCGGATGGTATCCCTGCGACGGCGACTGGCCCAAAACCGGCAGTTGGTTCCCCGATCCCAACCGCTTTCCCAGCGGACTGGCTCCTCTTGGGGAAAAGTGTCGCGACGAGGGTGCGGAGCTTCTGCTCTGGTTTGAACCTGAGCGGGTGCGCCCTGACACCGAGCTTGCAACCGAACACCCCGAATGGCTGTTGCGGCTGCAAAGAGAGGATGGCAGTCTGGATGAAAACAGCCTGCTCAATCTTGGCGACGAGCGTTGCTGCGACTGGGTCATCGAGCGCATTAACCGCTTGATTCGGGAAAATCACGTCAACGTTTACCGGCAGGATTTCAACTTCAATCCCCGGCCTTATTGGGAACAAAACGAGGCCAGCGACCGCATCGGAGCCATGGAAAATCTGCACGTGCAGGGGTATCTGAGACTTTGGGATTCGCTGCTCCAGAATCCGGGACTGTGGATCGATTCCTGCGCAAGCGGCGGCCGGCGCAACGATCTGGAAACCATGCGCCGGGCGGTACCGCTGCATTACACCGACGTGGGCTATGGCAACCATCCGATCAAACAAAAACAACACCGGGAAATGTTTGAGTGGATCCCCTATTTCCGCGCCCATAACATGAGCTGGGATAATCCAGAAAACGGCTCCTACATCAAC
>CABQCM010000244.1 GCA_902462665.1 uncultured Oscillospiraceae bacterium
TTGCCCGACGACCAGAAGCTGGTGATCGAGATAGCCAAGGTCATCCGGGTCGGATTCTTACAGCAAAACGCCTACCATGCGGACGACACCTATGTGCCACTCGACAAGCAGTTCTTGATGATGAAGGCCATCTTGCATCTTTACCATAAAGCAAGGAGTTTGGTAGATCAGGCCATTCCCATCAGCGGCATGCTGCAAACCGGGCTGTTCGAGAAGCTGGGGCGTATGAAATACGACATTCCCGACGATAAGCCCGAGCTGTTCGATTCGATAATCGCGGAAATTGACCAAAAGCTAGACGCTATGAAAAAGGAGGGAGCTTTCGTATGATACTTGAACACATTGGGCTGAGCGAAATCAGCGGCTCCCTTGTGATTTTGGACGGAGTCAAAGGCGCCTCCTTTGAGGAGGTCGTGCAGCTCAAGCTGGACAACGGCACCTCCCGCATGGGCCGCGTGGTGCAAATCGACGGCGAGCGGGTGGTCATCCAGGTCTTTGAGGGCACGTCGGGAATTTCACTGCAAAACACCCGTACTATTTTTACCGCGCATCCTATGGAAATGCCGCTGTCTCCGGAGATTCTGGGACGGGTGTTCGACGGCGCCGGTCGCGCGTCGGATGGCATGGGGGACATTTTCCCCACCGCTCACATGGACATCAACGGTCTGCCTATCAACCCGGTCTCGCGGGAATACCCCCGCAACTACATCGCCACCGGGATTTCCTCCATTGACGTGATGTCCACCCTCATCCGCGGGCAGAAACTGCCCATTTTTTCCGGCTCGGGCATGAAGCACAACGAGCTGGCCGCCCAAATCGTCCGCCAGGCCCGTGTGGGCGGCGAGACAGAGGGCTTTGCGGTCGTCTTTGCCGCTATGGGGGTACAAAACGACATCGCCAATTACTTCCGCAGCGTTTTTGAGGCTTCGGGGGTGCTCAAACGGGTGGTCATGTTTTTGAATCTTTCCAACGACCCCATCATTGAGCGCATCCTCACCCCACGCTGCGCGCTGACCGCGGCGGAATATCTTGCCTTTGAACTGGGTATGCACATTCTCGTGGTCATGACCGACATGACCTCCTACGCCGAGGCGTGCCGCGAATTCAGCTCCTCCAAAGGGGAAATCCCCGGCCGAAAGGGTTATCCGGGGTATTTGTACTCTGATCTCGCGTCGCTTTACGAGCGTGCCGGTATGATCAAGGGCAAGCGCGGCTCGGTGACCCAGCTTCCCATTTTGACCATGCCCAACGACGATATCACCCACCCGGTGCCCGACCTGACCGGCTATATTACCGAGGGACAGATTGTGCTCGACCGCCAGCTCGACTCCATGGGGATTTATCCTCCGGTGAGCGTGCTGATGTCCCTCTCCCGTCTGATGAAGGACGGCATCGGCGAGGGCTTCACCCGCGAGGATCACGCGCCTTTGAGCAACCAGCTCTTTGCCTGCTGCGCCAAGGTGCAGGACGCCCGCAGCTTGGCGTCGGTCATCGGTGAGGATGAGTTAAGCCCGACCGATAAGCTGTACATCACCTTTGGCAAGGAATTTGAAAACCGTTTTCTGCGCCAGAGCGAGAATGAAAACCGCACCATGGAACAATCGCTCGACCTAGGCTGGGAACTGCTGTCGATTCTCCCCCGCAGCGAACTGGATCGATTGGACGACAAGATGATTGAAAAATATTATAAGCCCAAGCAGGATTAACTGCGAAGGAGCTAGTCCGCCTACCCAAAGCACTGTGTACCGCCACTCATAGAAAGAAGGGAACCTCATGGCCGTTCAAATCAATCCCACCAAGGGCAACCTCATGGCCGCCAAAAAATCGCTGGATTTGGCCAAGGTCGGCTTTGATTTGCTGGACCGCAAACGCAACATCCTGATACGGGAAACCATGGCGATGATCGACTCGGCCAATGAGATTCAAAAGCAGATCGACACAACCTATGCCGAGGCTTATCGTGCGCTTCAATTTGCCAACGTCACCTTGGGCATCTGCGACCGGGCCGCACAGTCGGTGCCCATTGAAAACGGCGTGAGCATCTCGTTTCGCAGCGTAATGGGGGTGGAGATTCCCATGGTTTCCTTCGACCCGATGCCGGTACGCAATTACTATGGATTTCAATCGACCAACGCCATGCTGGACGAAGCGTTTATGAAGTTTGATTCGGTCAAAAAGCTGACCGTTAAGCTGGCTGAAATTGAAAACAGCGTCTATCGACTGGCCGACGCCATCAAGAAGACCCAAAAGCGGGCCAATGCGCTCAAAAACATTGTCATTCCCCGTTTTACCGAATCCATTAAATTCATTACCGAAGCATTAGAGGAAAAGGAACGGGAGGAATTTGCCCGCATGAAGGTTATTAAAATGACCAAGGGGGCCTGATCGAGCGTATTCGCCCCCAGCAAGGTCTGCCAACTGCAAGACTATCTGACCGGCAGATCTTCCTTTTTATCTATGAAAAGCAACCCCGGCGAACGGTTAGAAAAACCATTCGCCGGGCGTTTTTTTGTATGTTGATGGGCAGGACAACGTTCAAACCGATTTTAAAACATGGCCCTCTTTATTCCGCATCCCCTTGCAAATAGGCGGTGGGGTCGGCGCAACGCATCAGGCTGGACATCATGCACCCGCCTCTGGCGCCCGTCTGCAATATCTCGGGCATCCTGCCCGGCGTAATTCCGCCGATGGCATACACCGGGATAGAGACACGACTGCAAACCTGTCGCAAAAAATCCAACCCGCGCCCGGGCAATCCCGCCTTGCAATCGGTATCAAAAATATGCCCGGCGGTTAAATAGGAGGCCCCCCATCCGACGGCTTCGATCGCCTCCGACGCCGAATGCACCGACACGCCGATGGTATCAAAATGCTGCCGCGTTTCCTCCGGCAGCGCCCGCAGCAGGGCCAGCGGCAAATGAATGCGGCGACAACCCAGCCGCACCGCCGCGCCGGTATAGGTATGCAGGATACACGGCTTGCAGCGGCTTCGACAAAGGGCAAACACACTGGCGGCCAGTTGTTCGTAATCGTCCTCGGGCAAATCCTTCTCCCGCAACACAATGGCCTTGACCGGGCTTTCGGCCAGCCGTGCGATTTGCTGCAAAAAATCCCCCGTGCACAGCGCCCGACACGTCACGGCCAAAATCTCACCCGACATAGACATAATCATTCATCACCGGCTGCAGCCCGGCCTGACAGATGGCCTTGTACACTTCGTCCACCGTGCGGGGATCAGAAATCTCAAATTGCGCGTCCCCCTGCGCCTCTCCCTCATGGCCGCCGATTCCAACGTCTACCCCGGCCGATATTTTGGTCGCGCCCAGCCGGATAACATTATCCCGAAAACGCGCGCATTCCCGGGTGGAAATGGTGATGCTGGCAAAGGGCATAAAGATACGATAGGCCAAAATAATCTGAAGCAGCTGCGGCTCGT
>CABQCM010000245.1 GCA_902462665.1 uncultured Oscillospiraceae bacterium
CGGCACGGCGTGCTGGTTGAGGTGTACGGCGAAGGGGTGCTGATGCTGGGCGAGAGCGGGGTCGGTAAGAGCGAGACCGCCATTGAGCTGATTAAGCGGGGGCATCGTCTGATTGCCGACGACGCGGTGGAGATTCGCCGGGTATCGGCCACCTCGCTGGTCGGTTCGGCCCCCGACAACATTCGTCATTTTATCGAGCTGCGCGGCATTGGCATCATCAACGCCCGGCGTATTTTCGGTATGGGTTCGGTCAAGCTGACCGAGAAGATCGACTTGGTCATCAACCTCGAGCAGTGGGACGCGACCAAAGTGTACGACCGCATGGGATTGGAGAATGAATCGACCGAGATTCTAGGGCTGAATGTCACCTCGGTCACCATTCCGGTCAAGCCGGGGCGCAATCTGGCTGTCATCATCGAGGTGGCCGCAATGAACAACCGCCAAAAGAAAATGGGGTACAACGCAGCGCAGGAGTTGCTCACCCAGCTTGGCCTTCAGGATGAAGTGCCGGGAATCGGCCATCCGCGCGATACTTGGTATTGACAGGCGCTTTGACGCAAACTGTTGCACGGTTGCGGCAGAGGAAGGAAGCCGCTTTCAAAGTGAAAACTTGCGCGGCGCACAAAAGGCGCTGGGCAGATAAGGTGTTGGAAAGAACAAAAAGCAAAGGAGTTTATCGGCATGGTTACGATTGGAATTGATTTGGGTGGCACGAACATCGCGGTCGGCGTGGTGGACAACGATTGCAAGATTATTGGCAGAGCTGTGACAAAAACTCGCGCCGAGCGGCCTGCGTCGGAAATTGTGGCCGACATGGCGGCGACCGCGCGGCAGGCGGTGGAAAACGCGGGGCTGACCATGGACGATGTGGAGGCGGTCGGGGTGGCCGCACCGGGGAGTGTGAATCCCGAAACCGGCGTCATCGAATATGCCAACAACATCGGTTTTCTCAATACTCCGGTCGGTTCCGAGCTGACCCGACTGCTTGGAAAGCCCGTCACGCTGGGCAACGATGCCAATCTTGCGGCTTACGGCGAGCTGATTGCCGGCGCCGGCAAGGAAGCCAATTCCATGATTGCCGTGACCCTGGGTACCGGCGTGGGCGGCGGTATTATCATTGACCGCAAGGTGTATACCGGCTTTAACTTTGCCGGGGCCGAGCTGGGACATTTTGTTATTGTGGAAAATGGAGAAAAATGCACCTGCGGCCTCAACGGCTGCTTAGAGGCGTATGCGTCAGCCTCCGCGCTGATTCGGCAAACCAAAGAAGCCATGCGGCAAAATCCCGACTCAAAAATGTGGGAGTTGTGCGGCGGCAATCTCGATGAAGCAGACGGCCGTACCGCCTTTGATGCGATGCGTGCGGGCGACGCGGCCGGCGCCCGGGTGGTGGATACCTACATTGGGCATATCGCAACCGGTGTGATCAGCATCATCAATATTTTTCAGCCGGAGATTGTCTGTATCGGCGGCGGCATCTGCAATGAGGGGGAGACGCTGATGGCTCCCTTGCGTGAGAAGGTATTCGGCAGCGTGTATAACCGCTCGGCCGACCCCAATCGTCAGACCAAGCTGGTGCGCGCCAGCCTTGGCAACGACGCGGGCATCATCGGTGCGGCCCGAATCGGTCGGCAATAACAATGGATGCGCTGGCTTCCAGTCAAATGGGAGCGTAGGGAAAACGTAAGCTTTCTTGTCAGATCCTAAGCCGGCGCAATGACGGATTGTGCAGGGACCAGCTTCAGCCACGGCCCAATCTCTGTATTTTAGTCCGCTGTCCAGGCTTCCAAGATTTGTTTTATTTGATATAGCCGGCGCGAAAGGCATGGTTGCACATCGGGGCACAAGCCTGCTGTATTTCGGTCCGGCGTAATCTTTTTTGGCTCCTGTCCGTGCTTGTTTGAACGGAGCGATCAAACCCAAACCATACGAAGGGGTGTCGTTATGCAAGATACTGCGGCAATAGCTTCCCTGATGTCGGAAATTGGCTGTCCCTGCTTGGTCAATGAACCCATGAAAAAGCACACGAGCTTTAAAATCGGCGGTCCGGCCGACTTGTTTGTTACGCCCACGTCGGAGGAGATTCTCCAGCGGGTGACAAAGCTCTGCCGCGAGCGGGAGGTTCCTTTGTTTGTCATGGGCAGCGGCTCCAACCTGCTGGTCAGTGACGACGGAGTGCGCGGGGTGGTGGTGCATACCGGCGGATTATCCGATCTTTCGGTGTCGGGCTGCGAGATTATCTGCGGCGCAGGAGTGCGGCTTTCGCAGCTTTGTTCGGCGGCCGCCGAGCAGGCCCTTTCGGGGTTGGAATTTGCCTGGGGCATTCCCGGCAGCTGTGGCGGAGCGGCTTTTATGAATGCGGGGGCTTATGACGGGGAAATGAAGGACGTGGTTTTGGAGTGCCGGCATGTTTCTCCCGACGGGGAAACCGGCTCGCTTTCGGGCGACGCGCTGGGCTACGGATACCGGCACAGCGCCTATGCTGAAAACGGATGCATCATTACCTCAGCACGCATGCAGCTTACCTTAGGCGATCAAGGGATGATTCGCAGGAAGATGGACGATTTGCTGGCGCGCCGGAAGGAAAAGCAGCCGCTGGAAATGCCCAGTGCAGGAAGCGTCTTTAAACGCCCGCCCGATCACTTCGCGGGGACGCTTATCGAGCAATGCGGGCTCAAGGGATTGACCATTGGCGGGGCTATGGTCAGCGAAAAGCATGCAGGTTTTATCGTTAATACGGGCGACGCCACCAGCAGCGATGTGCGCCGCCTGATTGAGCGGATTAAAAACGATGTGTTTTTGCGCACTGGCGTGGAGCTGCAATGCGAAATCCGTTATGTAAAATAGCCGGGGGCCTGCCGGCTTTGGTCAAAGAGGGCCAGCCTACCTTATCGGCAGACTGGCTGGAGGAAAGGCATGGTATTTCATGGAGTTTATTATTGTAACCGGATTGTCGGGTTCGGGAAAATCGCGTGCAGTGGATGCGCTGGAGGATATTGGTTTTTTCTGCGTGGATAATATGCCACCCTCTCTCATCGGCAAATTTCACGAGCTGTGCGTGGAGGAGCAGATGCCCAAAGTGGCGGTGGTCACCGATACACGGGGAGGTTCTCTGTTCGCCGGCATGTCCAACATTCTGACCCAGATGGAGGAAGAACACGCCACTTATAAAATCCTCTTTTTTGAGGCCAGCGACGAGGCGATTGTCAAACGGTATAAGGAAACTCGGCGCAAGCATCCGCTCAAAGGGCAATTTGACGACTCTCTGTTGGCGTCGGTTCAGCGGGAGCGGGAGATGCTCGCGCCGCTGCGCCTGCGGGCCGATTACATCATTGACACCACCAATACTTCGCCGGCTCAGCTGCGGGAGCGGCTGGCCAGCCTCTTTTTAGGGGATTCGGTGTTGGGGATGAAG
>CABQCM010000246.1 GCA_902462665.1 uncultured Oscillospiraceae bacterium
AGGGTGGTTTTCCCCAGCCCCGGAGGGCCATAAAGCAAGCAATGATCCAGCGCCTCCCCCCGCGCGCGCGCCGCTTCTATATAAATCGACAGGTTTTCCTTCACCTTTTCCTGTCCAATGTAATCCTCCAAAGCGCGGGGACGCAGCGACAGCTCGGTCTCCACATCCTGCGGCGTATATTCCGGTGTGACAAACCGATTTTCAAAGTCCATTTCGGTCAAGGCGTTCCCTTCCCTTCTATGTGGCGGCCCTTTGTCCGCTCACGTGCAGCCTGTGATGATCAATATGATAGAAGCCCGCGCAGACAGCCCTACAGCTTTTTCGCCAAAGCTTTGAGCGCCTCGCGCACCAGATCCTCCACCGGCGCGCCGCTGTCGAGACGGCCCACGGCAAGGGACGCTTCCGACTGGGGATACCCCAGCGCGACCAGCGCCTCCACCGCGTCCGATGCATTGGAGGAGGCCGAAACCACCCCGGCCGCAGCCAAATCCTCCGACGTCGCGCCACCGGACGCAAAACTTCCGATCTTGTCTTTGAGCTCCATGACAATGCGCTGGGCTACCTTCGGTCCCACGCCCTGCGCACGGGTAATGGTCTTTGCGTCCCCCGTGGCAATGCACAACGCAAGCTTATCCGGCGCAAGCTGGGACAACACAGCCAAGGCTACCTTTGGCCCGACGCCCGACACCCCGATGAGCAGACGAAAAAAATCCAGCTCAGCAGCTTGGGCAAAGCCAAACAAATCCATCGCGTCCTCCCGCACCGAAAGGTGGGTATATAAGGTCGCCGTCTCCCCCACGGCAGGCAGGGTCTGTAGGGTTTGCAAGGTAATTCCACACAAAAAGCCCACCCCTCCGCATTCAATCACAGCGGTAGAGCCGGATTTCACAAGCAGCTTGCCTGTTAAAGAATAAATCATCGTATCTCGCCTTTCCAATCGAACAAAACACCGGCCGCTTAAAGTGAAAAGCCGCCGTGCCAATACCGAACAACCACCTTAAATCCCCCGGCGAGCCGAAACCTCTGGCCGGCCGCAATGGGCTTGACAGATAGCGAGCGCAAGAGCGTCGGCTGTGTCATCCGGTTTGGGCACCTCGGGCAGATTCAGCAACATCCGGGTCATCTCCATCACCTGCTTTTTGACTGCCTTACCATAGCCAGTGACCGCCTGCTTGACCTGCAGCGGAGTATATTCCTCCACTCGCACTCCGCCCTTGCGCGCGGCAAGCAGGATACATCCCCTTGCCTCAGCCACGCCAATGGCGGTGGTGGTGTTGGTATTAAAATACAGCTTTTCAATGGACATGACCTGCGGCCGATAGCGGGCGATCATCGCGGTGAAATCATCATAGATCTGTTCCAGACGCTGCTCAAAAGGCAACCCAGGTTCGGTAATAACCGCACCATAATCCAAGGTACGAAACCGATTCCCCTGGTATTCCACAATCCCCCAGCCAACGGTAGCATAGCCAGGGTCTACTCCCAAAATGACCACCGCACGCACTCCTTAAATAACAAAAGCCAGGTTACTGGCGAAAAAACAGTTATGCTGTTAAGCCCTATACCTTTAATAATAGTCTGTTCTATGGACATATAGGTCTGGCTGAAATGACATAATCACAATCGCCGCCCAGGCGAACCATACGCTGAAAGCGTACGGTGATAAAATCTTCAGTATAATGTCCGCGGAGCGGACATTATACCATGAACACGCAGTGTGAGTGGTATTATTGGCATCCCCGCCGTCCCGGCGTGGGGCCATTACTCGGTATAATGTCTGTTTTGCAGACATTATACCACATGCACGAAAGGCTTTCAACACGAAAGTTTTCGCTTCATTTTTTTAAAAAATATGTGCACATTATTCATATAAATAAATTATATCGGTGAAAAACAGAGTACAATATAGACAATTTTGAGCAAGTGCTCAAATCATAGGAGGGTGAAAGTGTATGAAAAAGGTCTTAAGTATCTTTCTGCTCGCCGCATTGCTGGCAACGATGGTTATCGTGCCCGTATCGGCGCAAGGGATATCCCCTGCGGCAATCCCGCAGTCCCCGCGTGACGACGTGCTGATTTTATTTGACGGCTCGATGGATAATTTAATCCTGCAGCATCCGACGACGCAGCAAGCCGAATTGCTGGAGGATGAGGAGAATTATGTACAGGGCGACCGCAGCCTGCTGGTTGACATGCCGGACAGCGGCATCCAGTGGATTGCCAACTTTGCCTTAATGCTCAAGATCACCAACGATGAACCTGTCAGCATCACCGAGTATCCCATCTCGGAATTGAGCGTATATAACAGCGTCACCACCAAGAAGGGCGACACCATTCAAATCAACTACGTCGATCCGGACAATAAGCAGGGAGCCGGCGACGACAGCTATAACAAAAACCACGTGCTGGAAGACAAAGAACCGGGCTGGCACCTTTTGCGGCACAACATCGCGGAAAGTGCGCTGTGGGGCGGCGATGTGCTAAACCCGGATAACATCGGCCACATGCGTATTTCCTGGACGACCGATGTGGAAAACTATGATGAAATTGACTGGAATTTCGACTGCCTGCTCATTGCCAAGCAGAGCTTTTTCGATGACCGCGCTGCGGCGGAAACCGAAATGATTGGCATTATCGACGCTTTGGAAACCCCCACGGCGGACAATTTTGACACAGTCAAAGACAGTATCACCAGTGCTAAGACAAAACTGGACGGTTATCTGAACGAATTCCCCAACTTTATGGTGGAAAGCCAGGACAAGGTCATTAAGATGGATCAAATCTGGAACGCTTATCAAAACGTTCAGGCGCAGGCCGCGGCTAAGGTGATTAACGACAAAATTCTCGCTTTGGACGCAGTCACCACCGCTAATTACGCGGACATAATAAGTGCGATAGCGGAAATCGACGCTGATATCCAAGCTTATAAAGAGGCTGGCTACTCTATAGCATTCCTCAGCGCTGACCTGCTGGACGAAGCAAAAGCAAACTGCATCCCCGTCGGTGTCGAAGTGCAGATCGACGCACTGCCCGCCCCCAACGCGGTGACGCTGGAGGACGAGACTAGCATCAACGAGGTGAAAGCCGCTTTCGACGCACTGTCAGCCGACCAGAAGTCGGGTATCGATCAGGCTAAAAAGGATAAGCTGGACGCTCTGCTCGAACAAATCGACGAGCTGAAGCACCCGTACACTCTGGGCGACATCAACAACGACGAAAACATCGACGCTGCCGACGCTTTGATGGCCCTGCAGCATTCGGTTAAGCTGATTACGTTGAGCGAAACCCAGTTCCTCGCCGCCAACGTAGACGCCAACGAGGCGGTAGATGCTTCCGACGCGCTGATGATCCTTCAGTGCTCGGTAAACCTGATCAAGCCTGAAGATTTCCCTGCGGCAAAAAAATAGCCGCCAG
>CABQCM010000247.1 GCA_902462665.1 uncultured Oscillospiraceae bacterium
AAAAAAACGTAGCGCTTTGGGGCGGCCAACCATCGTATTCGCGGCGGATCATATTTTGAATGATTTTCCGTTCTGCTGCGTGCAAATGTTGCTTCATGGTTTCTTTCATGGGTGGATTCCTCCTGATTTATAAAGATTTATTGTATGCCAAAACCGGCTGTGGCCATCATAAGGGAAACTGCGACCGAAAGTTCCGCCAACGCAATGGAGCTGGCGAAAAGGTGGCCATGGACGCCCAACAGGGCAAGCGAAACAGCGTCCAGAAGCAATAGCCGCAAACGTGCGCGCTTTGCCATCGCCTTGCTTTCCGCACGGGAAAGGTGTATCTGCTTATTATCGGCAGGTGACGAAACCCATATCAGGGCAGAGGAGGCAATCATAATTGCCCAATAATTGTTGGGCTCCTCCGCAAAAATCGGTAAAGCGAACATCGTTGCAAAAATCATGGCGGCAGAGTATAATGCGCACTGCCATTCTGTTTTGGCATGGTAGCCGCCGGTGCGCTCACGGAGGAAAAGAAACGAAACGGTAAAGCAAAAGGCCGAACCGAAATCCGTAATCAGTCCACCAAGCAGGGTCAGAGCAATCAGGCCCACGGCGCGGGAAATATGTCGGTACAGCGCGTATTGGCACACCTCGGCGTCGTCCTCTTTGATAAGACCGTGCGCCAGAAAGTATTGCGTCAGCTTTTTTGCAATCTGTTCCATCGGCATCTCCTTGTCATCTTTCGCCCTTATCCTACCGCAAACCAGGCTAAAGTGCCAAGAATCCTGCGCAAGTGACAGAAACTCATGCGTGAACGCAAGAATTGCAGGCCACATCGGGCCATTCAAAGCAGAATTGGAACGCACCGTCATGATAATCCATCGTGTAAAAGGCGTTGTTGCGGCGCAGCAGCTCTTTGGCACAGGGCAGACCAAAGCCGTGCAGATGCGGTTCCAATTTCGTTGTGGCAATACAGTCCTTTTCGATGTGGACCGGCAGGCTGGTGTTGATAATCGAGACATACAGCTTGGCATCGCCGTCCGCGTAGGCTTCGTCCCGCAAAACGCTGACCTCAATGCGGCGCTTTGCTTCCTCCAGCTTTAGGCAGGCTTCGATGGCGTTGTCCAGCAGGTTGCCCAGCACGACTGTGCAGTCAATCAGTTCGATTTGCAAGGGCGACAGGTCGTTGACTTCAAACTGAATATCGATATGCTGCTTCTGAGCGGCATAGCCCTTTTGGTTCAGCACGGCGTCGATGGCCGAGTTGTGGGTGTTGACCATCAGGGCACGCTCAGTCTGCTGCTCCTGCAAAGCGGCAAGATAGTCCTGTGCCTGTTGTGTCTCGCCTCCCTGCAACATCCCGGAAAGGGCCGCGATGTGATGCCGAAAATCGTGCGTCATTTTGCGCTGTGTGGCGTAGGCGCTGCTCAAGGCATCAATGTTGGCACGCTGGGAGCGCAGCTGCTCGTTAAGCGTTTTTTGCTGTTCCTGCGCGAGGTTGTTTTTTTCTGTCAAATCTATCAAAATCAGAATCACGGCATTGGTTGCCAGCAGAATTCCACTTGAAAAAAGTACAAATGCGGCTGCTATTTTGCCGTTCATGGATAAGTAATAGCAAATTGATATACCAACCAGAGAAATAAGTGGAAATCCAATTGTCAGGGGTGCCCATTTGATGCTGGCGGAACTTGCCACCATCGGTTTGTGAATCTTTTTGATTCCAGAAGAAAGTAAGAATTTGAGACTATATGTTATAGCTGCGCTTGCAAGATAGAGCTTCATATTCGCCACATATTCATCATAACGAATATGAAGCAATGCCAGCAGAGAATAAAGAACGCAAAATTCCAGCAAGGCGGAAATTGCATACGCCAAAACAACCACCAGCAGCCGCAACCAGAATTTCCCGGTATAAAGCAAGGATGCAAAAACGAAGTAAACCGTAATAAGTGCGGCAAATTTTAAAAGCGTTATCGGCGATTCTTCCGAAATATGCGAAACGAAAACCGTAGCGATATAAGACAAGACTCCGCAGAGAAGAACCCCAACTACAAAGCGTAAGCCTCTTGTTTTTCTTTCAAGAAACGCATCGCAAAAAACGGCCACGCACAGCACGTCCAAGCAGCTGAAAACAGTCCCTAACCAATAACCCATTTTTTCGCGCTCCTCCACTGCGTATAGATTTTCCGCACGGCGATGGCTGTGTGCGAACTGACCGGCAGCTCGGTTCCGTCGCGCAGATACAGTCGCGTGCTTTGCAGATTGCGGATGTGCTCCATATTGACCAAAACGCTTTTGTGTGTGCGCACGAAGCCGTGGTTTTCCAGTAGGTCAGCCAAATCGGCCATGGTAGCGGTCGTGTACAACAAGGCCCGGTCGGCCCCCTGCAGGTGCAGGCATACCTTGCGGGCCGACATCTCGGCGTACAAGATCTGCTGCGGCTGCAGCTCGACATCCTCGCCATCGCAAAATATGCGAACCGTATCGCGGGTCTTGCGGTATGCGGTAAGGGCCTGCTGCACATAACGCTCCAGCTTTTGCGGCATCTCGGCTTTCAGCAGATAGCGAAACGCCTGCACCTCGTACCCCTGCAGGCTGTATTCGACGTAGTTCGTCACAAAAATCAGCAGCATATCGGGGCGCAGCTCATGCAGGCGACGGGCCAGATCAACGCCGTTCAGCGGGCCCATATCAATATCCAAAAAAGCCAGATCGTATTTTGCCAGCGGCAAAGCACGCAGCAGCGCTGCATCTGTGGCGCAATCAACCGTGGAGCGCGGCATCTGCGGCTTTACGATGGCCTCTATCTTTTCCGCCAGCTGACCGGCAAAGGCCGCGTCATCATCGCAAACCAGTATGCGCATGGAAAAGTTCTCCTTTTCGGCATTTTTGCCCGGCGTGTGCTTGCGGGCATCTGCTGCAAACATAATCTTTTGCCCCCTTGTTGTCAAGTATCTTGCCTAAAATCGCAGAATTACTGTTGTTTTTCTGATTATATAACAGATATATCGGTGTGTCAAACGGTACACTATAAGGTAGTGGAAGGGGGCCGTTTGGTATGTTTGATATGGGCAAGCGCATCTGTAAATTGCGCAGGGACGCACACTTGTCGCAAAAGCAGTTGGGCGAGAAAATTGGCAAATCAGCCTCGACCATCGGCTCGTATGAAAACGATACTGCCGTGCCGACGCTGGAAAACGCGGCAGCACTGGCGGAAGCGCTTCATGTTTCGTTGGATTATCTGCTGTACGGTGAAAAGAGCCGCACCCTTCCGCTGCAAAAGATGAGCGAGAACCGCGTGCAGCTGTTGACCGATCTGGCGCAGGAGTTTGCAGCACCTACTAGCCACGGTGCAGCTTTCAGTGACCGAAAGCTGGATATTCTGCGGCGGCTGTATCAGGAATTTTATCATTAAAAGCATT
>CABQCM010000248.1 GCA_902462665.1 uncultured Oscillospiraceae bacterium
GGCAAAGCCGGTTTGGCAAGGCGCATCGCCCAGGCGGCGGTGTGTACCGCCGAGGGGGAGCGCCCATGCGGGGCTTGCCGCGCCTGTCGTAACGCCGGCAACGGCAACCACCCCGATATTATTACCCTGCAGGGCGACGGCACACAAAAAAGCCTGTCGGTAGATCGCATTCGGCAAATGCGCGCGCAGGCGTTCGTGCGTCCGAATGAGGCGGAAAAAAAGGTATTTTTGCTGCTCGACGCGGGTTGCATGAATGCATCCGCTCAAAACGCCATGCTGAAAATTTTGGAAGAGCCGCCGGCGTATGTGATGTTTGTCATCACGGTGGAATCCCGTACGCAGTTGCTGTCCACGGTGCTTTCCCGTTCGGTGTCCGTTTCCCTGGGCGGGGGAGAGGCCCCTGAACCGCCTCAGGAAGGCGGCCCTTGGCTGGATTTTTTAAATGCGTTTGCCCGCGGGGACGAGCCGGAGATGTTGGTTCTGGCCGCCTCGGTGGAGCGGGACCGCTTGGGGCAAAAGGCATTGCTCGAGGCCTTACGCCTTGCGCTGCGGGATGCTTTGGCGCTTCGCGCGGGGGGACATACCGTGCTGTCCGGCGCGCGGGACGCGGTGGAAGGGCTTTCCCGAGCTTACACCCGGCAGGCGCTGTATGCCTGTTTGGAAGCGGTGGACAGCTTGTGCGAACGCGCACGGGAGAATGCCAACGGTCCGTTGCTCTCCACGTTGCTTTGCGCGCGTCTGCGCGCGGCGGTGGGTTAAAAGCATATTGACGATAGTATTTGCGTGCGTTGGATAGGGAAAAGAGAAAAAGGAAGGGCAAGGGAACCATATGGCCGAAATTATCGGAGTCAAATTCAAGGATACTGGAAAGGTCTATTATTTTGACCCGGCTGGGCTGCGGGTCGAGCGGGGTCAGCACGTCGTGGTCGAGACAGCGCAGGGGCTGGAATACGGCGAATGCGCTACTCCCAATACGGTGATTGACGACGAGCAAATTTCCCGCCCGCTTAAGAAAGCAGTACGCATCGCCACGCCGGACGACGACCGCCGCGTAGCGGAAAACCGCCGCAAGGAAAAGGACGCTTTTGATATTTGCGTGCGCAAAATCGCCGCCCACAAGCTGGATATGAAGCTGGTCGAGGTGGAATATACATTTGAAAATAATAAGATTTTATTTTATTTTACCTCCGACGGTCGAGTGGATTTCCGCGAGCTGGTCAAGGATTTGGCGTCGGTCTTTCGCACTCGCATCGAGCTGCGGCAAATCGGCGTGCGGGACGAGGCAAAGATGCTCGGCGGTCTGGGAATCTGCGGGCGAGAGTTCTGTTGCTCGCGGTTTTTGGGCGATTTTCAGCCGGTGTCCATTAAAATGGCGAAGGAGCAAAGCCTGTCGCTCAACCCGGTCAAGATTTCGGGCACCTGCGGCCGGCTGATGTGCTGCCTGAAATATGAGCAGGACGCCTACGAGCACCTGCGGAAAATCACTCCCCGTGTGGGCGCGGTGGTATCGACTCCCAAAGGGGAGGGGGTTGTCACCGGCACGGAGCTGCTTTCCGGCAGGGTGACAGTTCGGTTTGAAAAGGGGCAGGAAACGAGCGTGGAGGTCTTTGGGCGCGAAGAGGTCCGCCTGGCGAAAAACGAACGACTCAATAAGCCTGACCGCTCGGACAGAACCGGAAAATCCAAATCGGGCGAGGATGAGACGAGAAATTGACTTCCATATCTTGTGGCCGCATGAAACCCCACCCCAATTTTCCAAATGTTTTTACGAAAACCTACGAGTTTTTTTGTCCTTGTGTGTTGCAATTTATAAAAAATATGATACAATGAACTCGAAACAGCACAGAAGGAGGTGCAAGTAGCATGGCTTATGTGATTTCGGATGCGTGCATCAGTTGCGGTTCCTGTGCCGGCAACTGCCCGAACGACGCGATCTCCGAGGGTGAGAGCCAATACGTCATTGACGCGGAGAAGTGCATTTCGTGCGGCGTTTGTGCCGGGGTGTGTCCTGTTGACGCAATTTCTGAGTAAAACTCGGAAGCAGCGGGGGTCCCCCTATGATTTCGGTGCTTGCCGTGCAGGGGTGTTCCCACGGGTCCCGTTTTGATCTGCGCCGGCGGTTGGCCGGCTGGGATCCTGGCTGTGGTTTTCAGCGTGCGGGGTGGCGTTCCGTCCGCGGGTTTCGGCAGCTGGATGCGCGCAAAAAATGGATGGAATTCGATAGATTGTATAAAATGCATGTTTTATACAATCTATTAAAAAGATTCCTGCATTAATTGTGCAAAAAATTAGAAACGGGACTTGACATTCCCGAAACGGTCGATTATAATACGCTGTAGTAGTCCCAAATTATTAAGAAAAGGATGGTTCTGAAATGAAAAAGGTACTCGCTATTGTCCTGAGCGTTGCCATGCTTGCATGCTTCGCTATCCCTGCCTTTGCTGCAGACGGTGTTTCGTTCTCCGTAACGGCTCCTGAGTATGCGAAGGCTGGCGACACCATTGAGGTCGCCGTTGCTCTCGGTGAGGGCGATTTCAGCTCGGCTAACTTTGTTCTGAAGTATGACCAGGAAAAACTGTCTCCGAAGACCGTTATCACTAAGGGCGGCCTGGGCAACCTGGCTGATGCCGGTACCGGCAATGCCAAGGGTGAGGAAGGCGTTCTGTACGGTATTGCTTTTGCTTATCCCACCAGCGAGCTGCGTGGGGATGCTGAAGATCTGGTGATCTTCAAGGCTAAGTTTGACGTTAAGGCTGACGTTGCTGACGGCGATAAGCTCGAGTTCGAACTGACCGCTACCGGCGACATCATGCTGGCTAACGCTGAGGGTGTGAACGAGCCTGTTGCCGCTACCTTTGGTAAGGCTACCACCACCGTTGGTGAGGCTCCTGCTCCTGTTGATCCCAGCACTGCCCCGTCCACCGCTCCTTCGACTGTTGCTCCCTCCACCACCGCTCCGAGCACCAACAACCCGAAGACCGGTGACGCTGGTGTGGCCGTTTTCGCTGGCATCGTTGCCGCTGCCGCTGCTGCTGCTTTCGTAGTTGGCAAGAAAAAGGCCTAATCAGAGCCGATAAGGCGCTGAACCCCAATTAAGGGAAATTGCCCGCTGACCTCTTATTGAGGTCAGCGGGTTTTTGGTTGTTAAGAGAACTACTAAGCCGGTGTTAAGAAAAAACATATGAAAGCTGCCTTTTAGGGCCTAGACGTTCGGCTGGTTTATCGATGGTTCCATAGATTATGCGCATATCATTTGGCAATATAAAAAACAGCTGGTGTGTAGGATTGATTCGGATGTTACCGTGGAGTCAAAGTAGAATCTATGAAAATTAATTGCTTTTCCGCGTCTGGTCGTGTATAATAAATCTATATTGGCAGCCTTTGGCGGTTGTGGCGGGG
>CABQCM010000249.1 GCA_902462665.1 uncultured Oscillospiraceae bacterium
CGAAAGAGAATGGCTTCGGCCAGCTGCTTCAATGCTGGAATGTCGGAGCGGCATTGCTCAGACAGCGCCGAATCATTTTTGCTGTACAGGGCTTCAGTGAATGTTTGGATCCCGCTGCGCAGCTGCTCTGCGTTTTCTGTGGATTCCTCCAGAAGTGCTTCGTAAGTGGGAAAATCGGAGGCAGCAAGCTTTTCTTCCAGCGCTTGACGTGTGTTTTCGGCGGCGGTACATTGCTCATGAAGGTGACTGTTTTCGCGTTCGAGCTGATCGGCACGATTGTGTAGCTGGTCGATCTGCTCTTTCATGTCGGCGATGGAGTGGCTGCGCAGCAGGCTATAAACGACGTCGAGATCAATAAATGCGCGGCGCTCGTCTCCCGTCGGGCAAGTGCAGTAGGCGCGGTATATTCCGGCAAGCGCTTCCTGACTGCCCATGCGCTGAATGTCTTCTGGGCGAAGGATAGGATGAAAACATTCCCCTTTGGAAAACGGCAGGAATACTTTTACGGAATCCCATGGAAACAGCAGATTCTGCGGGAGCCGATCGCAGAGAAGATCGAACACCTGCGGATCGTCCAGCCAGCAGACGATCAGGTTTCCTAGTGCCAGCCGACAGAGCGCAGATGGCGAAACGAGATCGGGACAGGTGATCAGCGCGATGGGAAGCGTTCTGCTCTGATCGTAAAGGAGATGGATAAATTCTTCAATGTCGCTTCCGGTGAGCGTCCACGGCGCATCTGAGAGTGCATAATGCCCGCTCTGGCAGCGCAGACCGGGATGAGAAAGCAACAGCTGCGGAAGCAGCGGCGGTGTGAGTACGGGAGGGCGAAAGACGGAAAATGATCCGGCCTGATGATCGGAATAGGACACTGCATGATAAAGCGTTGCAGAAGAAGCGTCGTGCCGCGTCAGTCCGATGCGCACAGTCCAGTTCCGGCGGCGCAGAGCAGCGTCGTGAATGCGAATGAGCGTCGCCCAGTGCAGGAATTCCTTGTCGGAAGGGTTTGGATACACGAATGCCGATCGGATGGAGCAGGTTTCATCATTGGATTTCATCAAGCCGCGGCGAAGTTGGGACGGCTCGATGCTGACGGCGTAGCAACGATGCAGATAATCGCAGATGATTGAATCAATGGTTTCCTGGATGTCTGTGTCAGAGAAGAATTCCGGGTTTTTGATGATGTGAAAGATGGATTTGTGAATGCAGGTACTTGTGGGTTCCAGCATGGCGCATACCTCCACGATTGTTTTTCTTGAAATCAGCATAGCACAGGATGAGAACATTGTGAATTTGGAAAATGTGGTCGTCCAATGGGGAGAATGGTGTACGTGTTTGTCCAATGGGCGACATCTGCCAATGGGGCATAACCAGCTTATCCAATAGGCGGGAGGCGGCGGTCTTGGTATAATAGAGGGCAGAAAGTAACGCCGGAGGGTTGGAAATGAAAACGGTGACTGCGCATCTGCTGGAATATGCCGTGAATGTGGTTTGCAACGGGAACCGCAGCGAATGCGCGAGAAAACTCGGCGTGATGCACCCTGATTTCAATAAGCTGTACCGGCGGTGCATGAACGGTGGAAACAGCGTAACGGCGATTGAGGGCTTGCTGGTGATGTTTTGCCGCGACGGCTGCAGCATTGACGAAGCCATGCGGTATTATGTGGAGAAGGAGGGACTTCCTTTTCTGGAACAGCCATCGGACAAGGCACTCGTTTGTGAGAGCCTTACGCGGGATATGTGCAAATCTTTGAGTGAGCAAAGTCAGGCGGCTGGCAAAAAGGCGCGTGTACTGCGCAGCGCGGGGCTGTTCATGGAGCAGCTGGAGTACCTGTTCTGTTCAGATGCGTGCCGCCAGAAAACAGCCTGTGCGGAAGACTGCCCGTGCAGGAGGTTTGCCGCTTTTGTGGAGTGGATGACTGAGAAGATGGAGGAAAAATAGGAGATGGGTGTAGGATAGAGGCGTTTTTTGAGAGCATTTGGTTTGTAGCTTGATGACAAGAGAATATGGTGGTACAATATATGCAGGATTGGGGTAGAAAAAGGAAACCTTGTTAATGATATGGACTGGAATAATAATTGCGGAGGGTAGAAAGATGCTTCAAGATAGAGATGCTTTGCTCCTGTTTCGTTTTTCAGAACAACGATGGATAGATAAAACGATAGCAGGTTGTCTTAGCTTTTCTTGCGCGGGATACTTTATTCATCAAGCTAAGATTACTGGAAATACTATCCAAGGCGATCAATATGAAGCGGTATTTGCTCATATTCCCAAAGACGATATACGAGTCTCTCAGATGGGAAAAGACTTGGGCAGAGATCTAGAAATAATTCCAGATGGAGATTTTGTATATTTGAGAAGGCGAAGCGCAAAATTTCGACCGATATATTGTTTGTACGCATATACAGCGAAGGATGCTTTGAAAGATGGTAAGCCATGTGACGTTGGCAAATTAGAGATACTACACTATTTTGATGAACGTATGTATTCTGGATTTGCAGATGCATTTCAAGCACAGTGTGTTGTAGCAACAGATAGACGATATACACAACTTGTTTTACAGCCGCAGCCATTTTTACATCGGATTCAAATATCTTTGGCAAAAAATAGCTTGAATGATAATAAAAAGAGAATGGTTGACTATGAAACGCGAAAGCAGAAAATATTTTTTATAGAACCAACCGAACAATATGATGAGCTGCTCTACAAATCACCTGAATATGAGTATCAGCACGAAGCGAGGATATGCCTTAGAAATAGTATGTTTACATCGATTTTTGATAGATTTGAATTAAATATTGGCCCCTTAGAGAAACAAGATTATGACAAGCTCTTTGAGCCAGTTTATGCCAAATTTGATGCCGTGATTGCCAAATTATGAACTGGGGATCCTTGGAAAAGGTGAGCTTTTCGATTATACGGTTAACAACCGAGAGAAAAGGCCGGTTCTTTGAAGAACTGGCCTTCGGTTTTATGCCTCGCGGATTTTTCGAACATTGCGGTTCATCAGGTGCCGCCCCAGATTGCGGTAGACGAAGGCTTTGATTGCTGCCATCTCCTGATGGTGTTCTTTCAGCAGCGCGTCAGGGCTTTCGTAAATGCTGAAATCCTGAGTGATGCCTTCGCTTTGAATGTAGGTGTTGTTGCGGTTAAAATCAATCGTCGGATACTGGAAATTGCGCACAGCAACGCCATAGCCGCAGAACGCGCCGGCGCAGGCGCGATTCTTTTGCTGGAGCTTGGTGAGATAGGGCTTGTCCAGAATAAAGGCTTCCAGTTCGTACCAGATTCCGTCCAATTCAACTTCAACCCAGCTGTGGAATACGTTTTTTGGCGCAAGCAGATAGACCAGTCCAGTCATCGCGCCCTTTTGCAGCGCTTTGTCGATGGTGAATC
>CABQCM010000250.1 GCA_902462665.1 uncultured Oscillospiraceae bacterium
ATCCTTGTCCGAATAAAGCCATTTTTTGATAATGGGCAGAATGTTTTCCGCCTTGACTGATATGGTTCCCTGCTGCATGCTGCGCTTCCTCACTTTCCAATCATGATTTCTTTTATATTGCGTTATTTCTCTCTATCAAGTCTGCAAAAGAAAGAAACTGTTTTGATTCATTTGCTCCAATTTCGCAATTTACGTCTGAAATATAATGTGAACGAAGCAAATAGTTTTTAGCAATTTTGGATATATTAATCATATCACAAATTGAACTTCCTGTATATAGTTACATAAAACAAATTATTGTCCACCAAATTGTGAAATTTATCCACATTTCGACAAAGTTCGACTTTCCGTTAACTCATATAATGCGTTTTATCCCTTTTGATATTATCATTCTAAAATTCACTGCCAACAAGGCATGAATGGGTAACATGGTCGGAACCCGAGCTCCATGATCCTTAACAATGCCAACAATTTACCACACCGGCTTTCCAAAGTAAAACGGCATGGTAAAAATGAGACCACGCCGTTTTAACACAGTATTACTTCAACATGGCGGCAGTACAGCTTATCCGATGTGGCTGTCCAATGAGGGATCATCGCAGAACGCCGGCAAAAGGGATTTCCGAGGCGTTATTCCGGCTGAATATAACGCGCAAGCTCGGCGCAGAGCTGCTGGTCGATGGTACATTCCATACGCAGTCCTTGTTCCAAATATTCCTCGGCGTGTACCGTTCCCTCCTTGCGCACTCGGGCAGCCAGCGCCCCCTGCTCAAAGGGAAACAGCACAACCACACGCCGGCGCGTTGGAGGCAAAGCCTCTGCCATTGCCTCCAGTAGGCGGTCGATACCGTCTCCATGCAGCGCCGAGAGATAAATTGCCCCACTTCCCGCTAGAGGGAGCGTTGAGGGATCCGCCAGATCGCACTTGTTAAACACCGGCAAAATCGGGCGGTCTGCGCATCCCAGCTCCTGCAACAGATCCGAGGTAACCCGCAGATGTTCCTGCGCCTCCTCGCTGGAAGCGTCGCAGACATTCACAATCAAATCCGCCTCGGCCGCCTCCACCAGGGTGGAACGAAAGGCGCGAACCAGATGATGCGGGAGTTTGCGGATGAGTCCAACCGTGTCAATGAGCATGACTGTGCGGCCGTCTGGGAGCTTGAGAGCCCGCGCGGTGGGATCGAGGGTGGCGAACAGCTTGTCCTCCGCCAGCACTCCCGCCTCGGTCAGCCGGTTCATCAGGGTGGATTTTCCCGCATTGGTGTATCCCACCAGCGCCACCCTCAAGAAGCCACTCTTTCGCCGCTGGCGGCGGGTACGTTCCCGTCGCTCCTCCACCAGAGCAAGCTGTTCCTCCAGCGCATGAATGCGGCGGCGGATGTGCCGACGGTCGGTTTCCAGTTTGGTTTCCCCCGCACCACGCCGGGCGCCGATGCCCCCTTGTCCTCCTCCCTGACGGGACAGCGATATTCCCTTACCGGTCAAGCGGGGAAGCAGATAACGATACTGCGCCAGCTCGACCTGTAGCCGCCCCTCCATCGACTGCGCGCGGGAGGAGAAGATATCCAAAATCAACAAGGTGCGGTCAATCACCCGAATATCGGTTTCCTTTTCCAAATTGCGCTGCTGCGTGGGAGTCAATTCCCCATCCACGATGATGAGATCGACCTCATTGTTTTGGCAAAATTCTTTGATTTCTTCCAGCCGTCCCGAGCCTACATAAGTGGCCGTGTTGGGCGACTCGCGCTTTTGGGTCACGGTGGCTACGATCTCTGCACCGGCCGTTTTGGCCAGCTCGGCCAGCTCGTCAAGCAAGGGATGGCTGTCTTCCCCCGCCAGCTCCAAGGCGACAAGTAACGCCCGCTCGGGCTTGCAGCTATTTTCGTAATACATATGGATTCCTTTCTACCAGTCATTGGTGTGTGGCAAATTTCTTGCAAAGCATAGACGATGCGCCGTCCATGCCCGCCGCTAATACGTAGGCGCCACAACCAACGCTCGCGGCGGTTACGCCATCCTTTTCATGGTTCCCACCTCCCAACACCTCCATTCACAATTTCACTGTACGCCATGGCTTGATAAGGAAAAACACAGTTTATCGGGATGAAAAACTCCTTAGGACCTCAGGACGAGATACACGGGGTGGTTTGCAAGACCTCAGGCTATGTTACTTTCGGTCACCAGCAGGCGCGTGTACTTTGGTCAACCGATGGTACCATCTCTGGTTTACAATTTCATAAGGGCTTTCATTCCAAGCCATGCCGGATGGGTATGGTTTCGCCGTCGATTTGATTCCTTGTTTATCGGCTGAAAGTAAACCCTCTTTTGATGGTGCCACCGTCGTCCTCCGCTCTCTGCATCGGAACTTTCCATAATAAAAACGGCGGCAGGAGCCGGTTTCCACCAGCTCCGCCGCCGATATTGATAATTCTGACGAATACGATCCCCGATAGGCCGCTTTTTCCAAACAACTTAGTTACGGCGGCGGTCACGGTCGCGGCCGCCGCGATCACGGCCAAAGTCTCTGCGCGGGGCACTGCGGCGCGGCGTATCCGAAATCTCGTTTTCGGGCACGGCACCCTCTACCTCAATCAGGGCGTTGCGACGCGAAAGATTCAGCCGGCCCTGGTCGTCAATCTCGAGCACCTTGACGATCACCTCATCGCCGACCTGCACGACGTCCTCCACCTTTTCGGTGCGCTTAATATCCAAGTGGCTGATGTGAACCAGCCCCTCTTTCCCCGGCGCAATCTCGACAAAAGCCCCAAAGGTCATCAAACGGGTGACCTTGCCCTTATAAATCGCGCCAATTTCGGGATCCTTGGCAATGGTCTCGACAATCTGAAGCGCCCGGCGGCAATCGTCGATGTCGATAGCCGAAATAAATACATTGCCGTCTTCTTCCACATCAATCTTGCAGTTACAGTCTGCACAAATTTTCTGAATGACCTTACCGCCTGAGCCGATGACCTCGCGGATCTTATCCACGTCGATCTTGGTGCTCAGCATCTTGGGCGCGTACTTAGAAAGCTCCTCGCGCGGCGCAGGAATGGCCTTGAGCATGACCTCGTCGAGGATGTAGTCGCGGGCGGTATGGGTCTTTTGCAGGGCTTCCTTGATGATGGCGGGGGTCAGGCCGTCGATCTTCAGATCCATCTGGATTGCGGTGATGCCGTCCTTAGTACCGGCAACCTTGAAGTCCATATCGCCGAAGAAATCCTCCAAACCCTGGATGTCCACCATGGTCATGAAGCGATCGCCCTCGGTCACCAGACCGCAGGAGATACCGGCGACCGGCGCTTTGATGGGTACACCCGCGTCCATAAGAGCGAGGGTCGAGCCGCAGACCGAGCCCTGGGAGGTCGAACCGTTGGAGGACAACACCTCA
>CABQCM010000251.1 GCA_902462665.1 uncultured Oscillospiraceae bacterium
GCCGGTTCAGCTCGCCTCCGAGGGCTTCGGCCAGACCTTCCGTATCACTCCAATTCAGTTGATTACCGCCATGACCACCAGCGCCAACGGCGGATCCTACATCAAGCCCCATATGATCAACCAGATTCTCGACGCCGACGGCAATATCGTGCAGAATGTCGAGCCGGTGGTGGAGCGTCAGGTCATTTCGGCGGAAACTTCGGCTGCGGTACGGGAGATGCTCGAATCGGTCGTCAGCAACGGCGGTGGTAAGAACGCTTACGTTGCCGGTTATCGTGTGGCCGGCAAGACCGGCACCTCGCAGAAAATTGATAAGAAGGACGCCGCGGGCAATGTCACCGATGTTATCGCCTCTTTCTGCGGCTTTGCTCCAGCCGACGATCCCAAGGTGGCTGTGCTGGTCATGCTCGACGAGCCTCATGTGCCCATCACCTTCGGCGGCACCATTGCCGCGCCGGTTGCGGGGCAGATTTTTGCCGATATTTTACCTCACATGGGCATTGAACCGCAGTACACCGAGGACGAGTATGCCAGTCTTGATACCGCTACCCCCAACGTGGTGGGCAGCAGCGTCTCGGCGGCTCAGAATTCTCTGAGTGAGAAAAAACTGAAATCCAGAGTGGTCGGCTCGGGCGACACGGTAGTGCGGCAGGTGCCGGTGGCCGGGCAGACGGTTCCCAAAAACTGCACGGTCGTACTCTACACCGGCGAAGGGGATACGCCCGCGATGGCCACAGTTCCCGACTTTAACGGCTTGACCGTCTCGCAGGTGAATACGGCCGCGGCGGCTGCTGGCGTCAATGTCAGCATGTCGGGGGTCTCGCTCTCCTCAAGCGGTGCGGCTTGTTATCAGCAAAGCATCGCCAAGGGAGAAAAGGTTGAGGCTGGAACGGTGGTTACGGTACAGTTCCGCTATCAGGGCAGCACGGATTAATCTTTTCGACGGCAGTGCATTGCCGCTTGCGGCGGAAAGAGGAGGTTATGGGCATGAAGTTCAAACAGCTATACGGGCAGCCAAGCCCATTCGACGAGGTTGAGGTGACCGGCGTCACCAACGACTCGCGTAAAATCAAAAAAGGTATGGTTTTTGTCTGTTTGCAGGGAACCAGGGTGGATGGGCATCAATATGCGCGTCAAGCCGAGCAGGCGGGCGCGGCGGTCATCATCACCGAGCGGGATACCGGTGCTGGCAACCAATTGATTGTGGAAAACAGCCGTCGGGTTTACGCTGGGCTTTGTTCGGCCTTTTTTGGCCATCCCGCTTCCCGCGTCAAAATCGTGGGCATCACCGGCACCAACGGCAAGACCACGACGAGCGTACTGCTCAAATGGGTACTCGAGCAGCAGGGGCATAAGGTTGGACTCATCGGGACGATTCAAAACGTGGTGGGGGAACAGCTTCTGCCCGCTCACAATACTACTCCCGACGCCTATGAAATCCATTCGCTTCTGGCGCTGATGGAAAAGGCGGGTTGCGACTATGTGGTGATGGAGGTTTCCTCCCATGCGCTTGTTCAGGAGCGGGTGTATGGCTTGCATTTTGAGGCGGGGATTTTTACAAATTTGACCCAGGATCATCTGGATTATCATAAGACAATGGAAAACTACCTCGCCTGCAAAAAGAAGCTGTTTGCCGCCTGCGACCGCTCGATTGTCAATCTCGACGATCCGGCGGCTCCGGAGATTATCGCCGCAGGCGCGCCAGAGACCATTACCTATTCGGCTGGCCGGGACGACAGCGATTACAGTGCCAAAAACATTCGTCACCGTCCTGGCGGAGTCAGCTTTGAGATGGTAGGCGACGGGGTCATTGGCCGGGTTAGTCTGCAAATTCCCGGCGAGTTTTCAGTTTATAACGCATTGGCTGCCGGGGTTTGCGCACTCTCGCTGGGATGTCCCTTCCAGAGCGTGCTTGACGCGTTATCCTCGGCCAAAGGGGTCAAAGGCCGGGTAGAGGTGGTGCCTACCAACCGGGATTTCACCGTTATTATCGACTATGCCCACACGCCCGATGGTTTACTGAATGTCACCAAGGCGATGAATAAGGTCAAGACCGGCCGGCTGGTCACCCTATTTGGATGCGGGGGGGATCGCGACCGTCTTAAACGCCCCGTTATGGGGCAGATTGCCTCCGAGCAGTCGGACTATGTGATTGTCACCTCCGACAACCCTCGTAGTGAGGCGCCGAAAACCATTATCGACGATATTTTGGTGGGGATGAAGGGGATGGAAACGCCCTATACTGTCATTGAGGATCGCCGCAAAGCAATTGCCTTTGCTCTGGAGAATGCGCAAAGCGGGGATTTGATTCTGTTGGCCGGTAAGGGGCATGAGACCTACCAGATTCTAGAAACCGGTACGGTACATCTTGACGAGCGCGAGGTTGTGGCAGAAACCCTGTCGCGCATGGCCAAACAGGGCGAATCGCCTCTTCTTTGAGCCGTGGGGCAGAGAAAGCCTTGGTTTTAACAGGAAAGGAATGGTCAACCAGTGGACGGACTTCTCCCCATCGTGGCCGCTCTGACGGCTTTTGTCGTCACAGCTTTGCTGGGCCGCGTCGTGATTCCTTATTTGCATAAGCTCAAATATGGGCAGACGATTTTGGACATCGGGCCCAATTGGCATAAGGCCAAGCAGGGCACCCCCACCATGGGCGGCGTGATGTTCATCATCGGGATTTTGGTCGCTGCGGCGACGGCGGTCATCGTCGCCCTGGTCGAGGGGACGAGCGGCTTTGCAAAAGAAATTACCAGCGTCAGTCCTCAAAAACGCATTTATCTTGTTCGTGTTTTCGCGGGCCTTCTCATGGCGCTTTCCTTTGCCATTGTCGGGTTCGTCGACGATTATATTAAAGTGGTCAAAAAACGCAACCTTGGCCTTACTGCGCGGCAAAAGACGCTCTTTCAGCTTCTTATCGCGGCGGGCTATCTCACGACCCTAATTTTGCAGGGCGATACCTTTACGGATATTCCTTTTGTGGGACGCATCGACTGTTCGTCAGGGATTGGCTTGCTCTATTGGCCGATTGCCTTATTCTTTATCTATGGCTTTGTCAACGCGGTCAACCTGACGGATGGCATCGACGGGCTTTGCTCGAGCGTCACCGCGGTGGTCGCCGCTTTCTTCATGCTGTCGTCCGGCGTGCTGAAGCTGTATGGATTGAATGTGTTTGCAGCAATCTGCTTGGGCGGCTGCGCTGGCTTTTTGATTTGGAACGCCCATCCCGCCAAGGTGTTTATGGGGGATACCGGCTCTTTGTTCCTCGGCGGTCTGGTGGTGGCCATGGCGTTTGCCAGCGGCATGCCCATCGTCCTGCTTTTGGCTGGGGTGGTCTATCTGATGGAGGCGCTGTCGGTG